>NZ_JBWKCA010000002.1:0-235023 GCF_056436715.1 Streptomyces sp. NPDC043176 | reverse complement strand
CGGGCAGCGGGCAGCGGGCAGCGGGCAGCGGGCAGCGGGCAGCGGGCAGCGGGCAGCGGGCAGCGGGCAGCGGGCAGCGGGCAGCGGGCAGCGGGCAGCGGGCCAGGGTAGGGGTCGGCGGGTGGCGGAGAGCCACGGGCCGGAGGCTCGGTCCGGGTGAGTGTCAGTGCCGGGGCCTACCGTTTTCCCATGACCGCATCCGTACAGGCGCTCGCCCACGCACGCCCTTCCGCGCTGGAGTCGTCGGACTCCGGCCGGCGGCTCGGCCTGGAGACGGCGAGGGGCCTCACCCCCGGAGGTGTCGAGGACCATCCCCGCTTCTTCTCCGGCTTCCTGGCCGCGCCGCGGGTCGCCGCGCGGGGGCTGCTCGCCGTGGCCGACGTGGCCGGGGCCCGCCATGACCGGCGGGTGCGGCCGGTCGGGTGGGGTACGACGTGGCGGACGGCCTCCTACTTCCACCGCGAGTTGCCGTACGACGCGGACCGCGCCGAGCGGCACAACCCGCGCCTGGTGGACGCCCGTCGGCTGGTGACCGAGGGCGCCGTGGACCTCGACGGCGACCTGGCGGCGCCGGCCTCGGGAGAACGGCGGTACCGGGGGCGGGAGTCGGACGGGGTGCTGAGCTGCACGTCCCGCTGGTGGGCCGACCACCAGGGGTGGCGCGGCCCGTGCAAGCACGCGCTCGCGGTGCGCATGGTCCGGCGCGGCACCGCGGGCGCGGCGCCCGCACGTGGAGCGGCGCGATGAGGGGACGGGGGTCGGTGTCGCTGGGGGACGGGAGGGGAGCGGGCGTGCCGGGGACGGAGGATGCCGTGGGGGCCACAGGTGCGGGGCGGGCCGAGCGGTCGGTGCGGGGCGAGGGGAGCGGGAAGACCGTGGGGATCGAGAAGCTGGTCGAGGCGGTGCGCGCGGGAGGCGCCGACCAGGTGCCCGCTCTGCTGGAGCCGCTGGGGGCGGCCGAGCGGAAGGCCGCCCTCGCGCGCTTCAGGGCGCTGCGCACCGAGGTGCGCCGGTGGACCGGGCGCGAGCGTGAGGTCGCCGGGATCCGGCGCGCGCTGTACGTCGCGGGCGCCGGCTGCCAGCCGGGAGTGGCCGCGGCGGCGACCTGGCTGGGCGCGCGCGATCTGCTGCCCTGGCGCTCGCAGGACGGTGGCCTGGTGCTCCGGGTGATCGGCGGGCAGGCGCCGGAGTGGCTGGCCGAGCTGGCCGGCCGGCTCGCCGCGCGGCCGTCCGTGGCGGAGGACAGCTACGGCCTGATCCGCGGCCTGGTGGAGCGGTCCGGCCGCGCGGTGCCGCAGTCCGACGGCTACGTCCGGGCCTGGGCGCGTGAGGTCACTCCCGGCGGTCGCCGCAGGATGCGGCCGAGTGAGGCCTCCTCCTCGCTCGTCGAGCGGCTGCGGGCGGATCCGCAGACCCCGGTCCTGTTGGTCCACGCCCTGGCGATGCCGGAGCCGCCCGAGCAGGTGACCCGGGCGGCCGAGGAGGACTCGCCGCGGCATTGGCCGACGGCGGCGGTGACCCTGGTCGGGGAGGGCGTGGTGGACAGGACCGAGGTTCTGGACGCCGCTGTGTCCCGGCTGCTGAGGGGCGGCCGGCTGCACGACCTGCGCTTCCCGTGGGAGGTGCTGCGGCTGCTCGTGCCGACCGCGGACGAGTTCCGGGAGCGGGCCGCGGACCTGGTCGGGATCGCGGCGGACGCTCCGTCGCCCGTCGCGGCATACGCGCAGGAGGTGCTGGCGGGACCGGCGGTGGACGGGTCCATGGCGACGGCCGCGCTGGCCGAGATGACGTCCGCGGTGCTCTTCCGCACGGAGAAGAAGCTGGTCCAGGCGCAACTGGTCCTCGTCGGCAGGGTGCTGGCGCGGGACCCGGGCGCGGCGGACGCGCTGCTGCCCGCCGTCGCGGAGCTGTTCGGGCACGAGGACACCGCCCTCCAGGAGCGGGCGCTCAAGCTGGTGGGCCGTCACCTGTCCGCCGTGGACGCCTCGGTGCGGGCCGGACTGGCGGAACAGGCCGGCCTGCTGAGTCCGGCGCACCGGCAGGCCGCGGTGGGGTTGTTCGGCCACGCCCTGGCGGCGGAGAGCCGGGTTCTGTACGAGGAGATCCTGCCTCCGGTGCCGGCGCCCCGGCCCGTCGCCCCGTCGGCGACGACGGTCGAGGTCCTGGTGGAGGACCTGCTGGCGAAGGGGGTCTCCGACGATCCGGTGCGGTTCGAGCGGGCCTTCGACGGCCTGGTGCGGCACGCGCACCGGGACCGGGAGGGGGTGACGCGGGCGGTGCGGGAGGCGTTCAGGACCGAGGACTGGGAGCAGCCGCACCACTTCACGTACCGGTCCGACGGGCTGCACGCGGTGCTGGCGGGTCTGCTCGGGATCGTGGAGCCGGGGTGGATCGAGGCCCGGTTGTCGCGGGGCGGGGCGACGCCCGACTGCCTTCACCAGGCCCTGACGGAGATCACGGACACCCGGCTGTGGGAGGCGGCCGCGCTGATCGGCACGGACGCGCTGCCCTTCCTGCTCGCCGCGCCGACCCGGGAGGGCGGCGGCATCGACCCGGTGGTGCTCGCGGAGCGGCTGCGCGCCTATCGGGACGCCGGGGTGGAGCCCGCGCCGGCGGATCTGGGGCAGGCCCTGCTGAGGGTCCTGCGGAACGGACCCGACGCCGAACGGGCGGCCGGTGCGGCGGAGGCGCTGGGCACCGCGGCCGGGCGGCGGCTCGCCACGTGGCTGCTGACGGAGGCGGCGCCGGCCGCGACCGTGCGGTTCCTCCGGCGTGAGGAGGACCGGACTCTGCCGAGGTGGTGGACGGGGGACCGGCTGGTCGTCGACATCGCCGACCGTGCGGCCATCCGGGAGGAGTTCCCGGCGGCCTTCCGGTGGCTGGGGGGCACGCTGGAGGCGACGCCCCGCCGCTGCCACCACCGGATCGAGGGCCAGGAGCACTGGACGTCGGTCCTGCCGGCCGATCGCGAGGTGCTCGCGGCCTGCGTGCTGCCGTCGCTGGCGCGGGTCGTCAACGGTGCGCGGGAGTCGACCGGGCGGCTGACCGGGATCGCCGAGGGCGAGGGCCGGGCGGGGCGTTCCGTCGCCCTCGCCGTGGCGTTCGGTCTGGGCACCGTCGACGCGGACGACCGGTTGCGCGCGGTGGACGCTCTGCTCGTGCTCGTCGGCCGGGGCGATCTGGGCGGGCACGCGGTGGGGGCGGAGCTGGGGTGGCTGGTCGCCGAAGGCGCGGTCAAGCCGAACCGGCTGGCGGACGCGGCCCGGACGGCGGCGGTCACCGGGGCGTACCGGACGGTCTGGGCGGTCCTCGCGGCGGCCCTGCCGGAGCCGCTGTCCGCCGACAAGCAGGTCCGGGGGCTCGGTGAGCTGCTCGCGGTGGCGGCCGACTGCGTCGAGCGGTGCGGGGCCCGAGACGTACCGCCGGGGCTGGTCGAGCTGGTGGCGCGGGGCGGTTCCACGCAGCTCGCCAGCCAGGCGAGGCGTCTGCTGAACGCACTCCGCCACGACGCCGATCAGACCAGGCCAGAAACGGCCTGAATCGGTTGTTAAGGCGCCAGATCGCCGCTTAACCCGTCAGTCACAAAGCGTTCGTGATCACGCAACACCGCTGGGTCACAGTGAGGGCATGACCGATGTGACGTCCTCGAAGAGCACCCGCCGCCCGCACCACTGGCGGCACGACCTGATCGAGCTGGCCGCGCTGTTCACCGCCGTGGTGGTGGCCGACACGATCGCCAAGACCATCGCCAAGGGCCCCGATGGCCCCTACCTGCTGGTGTTCTCGGCGATCGCGCTGGTCGCCACCGCCACGTTCCACACCTGGTGGGCGCGGCGGCACGGCCATGCCAGTCATGCCCCGCCCGGCGAGGACACGAGCGGTGTCACCGCCGGGCGCTCCACCACCCCGGCGGCCGACCACCGGGGAGACACCGGCGAGCCGGGCGAGGGCACGGCGGTTCGGGTGGTGGACGGGGCGGTGACCTCCGGCGAGACGACCCTGTGGCGGATGCGGACCACCGTCGCGGACACCCCGGGCAGCCTCGCCGCGCTCTGCACGGTCCTCGCCCGCCGGGGCGTGGACATCCTGACCCTCCAGACCCACCCGCTCGCCGACGGCACGGTCGACGAGTTCCTGCTGCGCGCTCCCGCCGGACTCTCCGCCCAGGACCTGGCCCGCGAGACCTCCGCCGCCGGCGGCCGGGACACCTGGACCGAACGGGCGGACGCCCACGACCTGGTGGACACCCCCACGCGGGTCCTCGGCCTGGCCACCCGCACCGCGCTCGACGCGGCCGAACTCCCGCTCGCACTGCGCCAGCTGCTCGGCCGCTGCACTCTCCACTCGGTTCCCGCCGTCTCGCTCACCGGCCGTCCGGTCGGCGAACAGGCCCCGGTCGAAGGGATCCTGGAGGAGACCGTGATGCGCCTGCGCGACCCGCACGGCGGCACGATCATCGTGGAGCGGCCCTACCTCCCCTTCACCCCGACGGAGTTCGCCCGTGCCCACGCCCTCGTCGAGCTCGACGCGCGGCTCGGACCGCGCCTCCCGCACGGCCGGGACGTGCTGACCCTGCCCGAGGGCAACGAGATCACCGTCCGCCGGGCGGACCAGCGCGACCTGGCCGCCGCGCGGGCCATGCACGACCGCTGCTCGACCCGCACCCTCGGACTGCGCTACCACGGGCCGGTGGGAGACGCCGACCGGTACCTGGACCACCTGCTCAGCCCCCGCTTCGGGCGCACCCTCGCCGTGCAGACGGCCTCCGGCCGGCTCGTCGCCCTCGGCCACCTGCTGTGGGACGGGGACGAGACGGAGGTGGCGCTGATGGTCGAGGACGACTGGCAGCGCCGCGGCATCGGCTCCGAACTCCTCGGCCGGCTGGTGGCGATGGCCGAGGAGGCCGGCTGCGACAGCGTGTACGCCGTGACGCAGTCGTCGAACACCGGGATGGTGGCGGCCATGCGGGCGCTGAACCTCCCCCTCGACTACCAGATCGAGGAGGGCACCCTGGTGATCACCGCCCGGCTGGCCTCGGGGTCGCGTCCGGCCGCCCGGCCCCCGCAGGAACAGTGGCACGAGGAGGTGCGGCGGGCGGAGCGCTGAGCGCCTGGGTCAGGTCCCGCCACAGGTCCTCGACGTCCTCGAGACCGACGGACATCCGCAGCAGTCGGTCGCTGACGCCCGCCGAGCGCCGGTCTCCCTCGGCCACGATCCGGTGGCTGATGGAGGCCGGGTGCTGGATGAGGGTGTCGACGCTGCCGAGGCTGACCGCCGGGGTGATGAGGCGTACCCCGGCGATGACGTCGTGCGGGTCCCCGTACACCTCGAAGGCGATCATCGCGCCGCCGATCCGCGGATAGTGGACGCGGGCGATCCGGGGGTCGGTGGCGAGCCGGCGGACGAGTTCCGCGGCGGAGGCGGACGCGGCCCGCACCCGTACGGGCAGGGTCGACAGGCCGCGCAGCAGGAGGTAGCCGGCGAGCGGGTGCAGCACCCCGCCGGTGGCGAAACGAATCTGCCGGAGGGTACGGGCGAACTCCTCGTCGCAGGCCACGATCCCGCCCATGACGTCGCCGTGGCCGCCGAGGTACTTGGTCGCGCTGTGCAGCACGACGCGGGCGCCCTGCTCGACGGGCCGCTGGAGCACCGGGGTGGCGAAGGTGTTGTCGACCAGGAGCGGCACGGAGCCGCAGGAGTGGGCGAGGGCCCGGACGTCCGCTTCGGCGAGGGTCGGGTTGGCGGGCGTCTCGACCATGACGAGGCCGGTGTCGGGCCGGATGGCGTCCGCGACGCCGGCCGGGTCGGTCCAGGTCACCTCGGTGCCGAGCAGGCCGGTGTCCAGGAGGTGGTCGCTGCAGCCGTAGAGCGGGCGGACCGCCACGACATGGCGCAGGCCCTGGCTCGCCCGGGCGAGCAGGACGGCGCTCAGCGCGGCCATGCCGCTGGCGAAGGCGACGGCGGCCTCGGCCCCCTCCAGGCGGGCGAGCGCCTCCTCGAAGCGGGCGACGGTCGGGTTGTCGAGCCGGGCGTAGACCGGCGGCCCCTCCAGGCGGGCGCCGGTGGTGGCGAACTCGTCGATGCGGGCGGCCTCGGCCCGGGCGTCGTACGAGGGATAGGTGGTGGACAGGTCGAGCGGCGGGGCGTGCAGTCCGAGTCCGGCGAGGTCGTCGCGGCCGGCGTGCACGGCTTCGGTGGCGAGGGCCCTCGGGGTGGCCGAGGGGCCGTAGTCCATGGCGTCCATGGCGGCACTGTGAACGGATACCGGGAAGTAGCGGAAAATCACCGTGCTACGTTCGGCAGATGGCTGATTCTGTCGTACTGGACGCGGTCGATCTGCACATTCTTCGCCTCCTGCAGAACGACGCCCGGAGCACTTACCGCGAACTCGCGGCCGAGGTCGGCGTGGCGCCCTCGACCTGCCTCGACCGGGTGGCCCGACTGCGTCGCACGGGAGTGATCCTCGGACATCAACTACGACTGGATCCGGCCAAACTCGGCCGCGGACTCGAAGCGCTGCTTCTCGTCCAGGTCCGCCCCCACCGGCGCGAACTGATCGGTCCGTTCGTCGACCGGATCCGGGCCCTCCCCGAGTCCCGGGCCCTCTTCCACCTGACCGGCCCGGACGACTACCTGGTCCACGTGGCCGTCGCGGACCCCGCCGACCTGCAACGACTCGTGCTCGACGAGTTCACCTCGCGCCGCGAGGTGGCCCGCGTCGAGACCCGGCTGATCTTCCAGCAGTGGGAGTGCGGGCCGCTTCTGCCGCCCGGCCCGAGCCCCTCCTTGTCAGCCGACTGACGCCGGACGAGGGTGACGCGAGCATGCCGGAGGCATCAGGATGGCCCCCATGCCAGAGACTTCCAGCAGCCCGCTGCCCCGCCAGGTCGCCGACGACCACGTCGACGCACTCATCGCCCTCGACCCGATCACCGGAACGTACCTGGGGGTCAAAGAGAGCGCCGGACTGCTGCCCGACTTCTCGCCCGCCGGGCAACGCGCCGTCGCCGACCTCGCACGACGCACCCTCGCCCGGCTCGACGAGGCCGAGCGCGCGCCCGGCGCCGACGACGACGCCGAGCGCCGGTGCGCCCGACTGCTGCGCGAGCGCCTGACGGCCGAACTCGCCGTGCACGAGGCCGAGGAGGGCCTCTGCGCGGTCAGCAACATGCGCTCGCCCGCGCACAGCGTCCGCATCGTCTTCACGGTGATGCCGACCGAGACCGAGGAGGACTGGACGGCGGTCGCCACCCGCCTGCGCGCCGTCCCCGCCGCCCTCGAGGGATACCGCTCCGCCCTCGAACTCGGTCTGGAGCGCAAGCTCTTCGGAGGCCCCCGCCCCACGGCCACCTTCGTCGACCAGCTCACCGAGTGGTCCGGCGGGTCGAGCGGAAAGCCGGGCTGGTTCGAGGAGTTCGCCACCTCCGGCCCGGAGACGCTGCCCGACGGGCTCCGCACCGAGCTCGCGGCGGCCGGCAGGGAGGCCACCGCCGCCGTCGCGGCACTGCGGGACTGGATGCGCGACGTGTACGCCCCCGCCGTCGCCGGCGCGCCGGACACGGTGGGCCGCGAGCGCTACCAGCGCTGGACCCGCTACTTCAACGGCACCGACCTGGACCTGGACCAGGCGTACGCGTACGGCTGGACCGAGTACCACCGGCTGCTCGCCGAGATGCGGACCGAGGCCGAGCGGATCCTGCCGGGCGCCGGCCCCTGGGAGGCGCTCGCCCACCTCGACGAGCACGGCACGCACATCGAGGGCACCGAGGCCGTCCGCGTCTGGCTCCAGGAACTCATGGACGAGGCCATCGAGGCCCTCGACGGCACCCACTTCGAACTCGCCGACCGCGTGCGGCGGGTGGAGTCCCGGATCGCCCCGCCGGGCGGCGCCGCGGCGCCGTACTACACCGGCCCGTCCGAGGACTTCTCCCGTCCCGGCCGCACCTGGCTGCCGGTCGACGGCACCACCCGCTTCCCGGTGTACGACCTGGTGTCCACCTGGTACCACGAGGGCGTGCCCGGCCACCACCTCCAGATCGCGCAGTGGGTGCACGTCGCGGACCGGCTCTCCCGGTACCAGGCGACCCTGGGCAAGGTCAGCGCCAACGTGGAGGGCTGGGCGCTGTACGCGGAGCGCCTGATGGACGAACTCGGCTTCCTGCCCGACGCGGAGCGGCGCCTCGGCTACCTCGACGGCCAGATGATGCGGGCGTGCCGGGTGATCGTGGACATCGGCATGCACCTGGGTCTCCGGATCCCCGCCGAGTCGCCGTTCCACCCGGGCGAGACGTGGACCCCGGAGCTCGCCCAGGAGTTCTTCCAGCTGCACAGCAGCCGCCCGCCGGCCTTCGTGGAGAGCGAGATGACCCGCTACCTCTCGATGCCGGGGCAGGCGATCGGCTACAAGCTGGGCGAGCGCGCCTGGCTCCTCGGCCGCGCCAACGCGATGGCGGCGCACGGCGACGCGTTCGACGCGAAGGCCTGGCACATGGCGGCCCTCTCGCAGGGCTCGCTGGGCCTCGACGACCTCGTCGACGAGCTGTCGCGTCTCTGAGGGGGCTCCGAGGCTCGCCTTCCGGATCATGGGAATCCCCGGCTGATCACTTGATCGGCCGGGGATTCCCCTGCACTGTCTGCTCCATGAGTACCGATTACACCCCGGACGCCACCGACTGGCGCATTCTCGAAGCACTGCAGGCGGAGGGCCGCGCCAGCTTCGCCGAGCTCGCCCGTACCGTGTCGATGTCGCCGTCCGCGGTGACGGACCGGGTGCGGCGCCTGGAGGAGGCCGGGGTGATCGCCGGATACACGGCGATCGTCGACCAGGACCGGCTGGGGCTGCCCATCCTCGCCTTCGTGCGGCTGCGCTACCCGCACGGCAACTACAAGCCGTTCCACGACCTGCTCGACACCACGCCGGAGGTCCTCGAGGCCCACCACGTCACCGGCGACGACTGCTTCGTCCTCAAGGTCGCCGCCCGGTCCATGAAGCACCTGGAGGAGATCTCCGGAAAGGTCGCCACGCTCGGCTCGGTGACGACGAGCGTCGTCTACTCCTCGCCGCTCCCCCGGCGCGCCGTCAGCCGCTGAGCGCGTCCGCGCCGGTCCGCAGCCGCACCGCCGAGCCGTCCCGCGCCTTGACGACCTCCAACTGGGCGGGGATGCGGCGGCGCAGGTCTCCGACGTGGCTGACGATGCCGACGCTGCGGTCGCGCTCGCGCAGCGAGTCGAGGACGTCGAGGACCTCGTCGAGGGTCTGCTCGTCGAGGCTGCCGAAGCCCTCGTCGATGAAGAGGGTGTCGAGCCGGACGCCGCCCGCCTCGTCGGTGACGACGTCGGCGAGTCCGAGCGCGAGGGCGAGGGAGGCGAAGAACGTCTCGCCGCCGGAGAGGGTGGCGGTGTCCCGCTCGTTGCCGGTCCACGCGTCCACGACGTGCAGTCCGAGGCCGGCCCGTTTGCCGCCCGCGCGGGCGTCGGAGTGGACGAGCGTGTAGCGGCCCGAGGACATGCGCTGGAGGCGGGCGGTCGCGGCGGCGGCGACCTGCTCCAGCCGGGCGGCCAGGACGTACGACTCCAGGCGCATCCGGCGCTCGTTCTCGGCGGAGGTGCCGGCGGTGAGGGCCGCGAGCCTGGCCACCCGGTCGTACTCCTCGCGCAGCGGCCCGAGGCGGCGGACCTCGGCGGCGGCCTGTCCGGAGAGGGCGGTCAGTCCGTCGGCCCTTTCCCGCGCGGCGGAGAGGGCGGAGGCGGCGTCGCGCAGGGCGCGTTCGGCCGTCACGTGGGCCGCCTGGGCGGCGGCGGGATCGGCGGGCGGGAGGCCGGCGGCGGCCGCGGTGCCGGGCTCGGCGAGCCGGTCCGCGACGGCGGCCGCCTCGGCCTGCCAGGCGTCCACGCGCTGCTGGAGGGCGCGGCGCCGGGTCTCGCCGAGCAGGGCTCCGGCCGCCTCCTCGGGGGTGGTGAACCCGGCGCGGTAGGCGGCGTCGGCGAGCCGGTCGTCGGCCTCCTTGAGCCGCTGCGCCGCGAGTTCGGCGGTGCGCACGGTTCCGGAGGCGTCGGCCAGGAGGGCGATCCGCCGCTCCAGACGGGTGGCGTGTTCGGCCACGGTGGCGAACGCGCCGCGCCCCCGCGCGAGTTCCTCGTCGAGCGAGGACTGCTCCCGCTCCAGTGCCTCGCGCCGCGAGGTCCGCGCGGCGACCCGCCGCTCGGCCTCGCGCCGCGCGCCGGCCCGTTCCTCGTACTCCCGCTCGGCCCGGGCGAGCGCCTCCCGGGCCCCGTGGGTCCGGGAGGCGAGGGCGTGCGCCTCGGCGTGCCGGCGGGCCAGCTCCTCCACCTCGCGGGCGAGTTCGTCGACGGTGGGCTCGTGGGTTCCGGCGGGGCCGCTCGCGAAGAGGGCCGGGGCGGGCGCCGTCGCGGCCTCGGCCGCCGCGGCGGCCGGGGGCCCCGCCATGACCTCGGCGCGGGCCGCGGACCAGGCCTCCCGCGTGCCGGCCAGCTCGCGTTCCGCGGCGGTACGGGCCTCCTCCGCGTCGGTGTAGAGCGCGAAGGCCGCCTCCTCCGCGGCGCGGTCGACGTGGTCGGCGGTGGTGCGGGCGGGCGCGGGGTGCTCCACGGAGCCGCAGACCTGGCAGGCGTCTCCCGGGACGAGGGTGACGGCCAGTTCGGCGGCGATGCCCTCCAGGCGGCGGGACTTGACGTCGAGCCAGCTCTCGTGGGCGGTGTTCCGGTGTTCGCGGGCCTCCGCGAGGCGCGCCTCCGCGGCCCGGGTGGAGTCGGCGAGGGCGTCCCGGCGGCGGGCGGCGGCGAGCCGTCGGCGGGCGGGTTCCAGCCGGCCGGCGAGGTTCTCGGCGCGGGCTGCGGCGTCGGTCGCGGCCTCGACGCGCTCGGTGAGCGCGGCGCGGCGCGGTTCCCAGCCGGCGAGCCAGCCCGCCGCGTCCTGCAGGGCGTCCTCGTCGGCACGCGCCTCCCGGGCCAGGAGGGCCCGTTCCTCGGCGATCACGGCGGCGCGGCGTTCGGCGCGGCGGGCGGCTTCGAGGCCGCCGAGCTCCTCGCGCAGCCGGTGTTCGAGGGCCGAGAGGTGCTCGGCCCCGGCGTCGGCGAGGTCGGCGGGGAGCCGGGCGCGGGAGCGGTCGCGGGCGGCGCGGGCGGTGGTGTGCTCGCGCTCGGCGTCCCGGCGCATGCCCAGGGCGGGCGCCACCCGGTCGGCCCTGAGGCTCCGGTCGAGGGCGGCCTGGCACTCGTCGCGCTCGGGGGCGTGCTCGGCGAGCCGGGCGCGGCGGCGGAGCGCGTCGGCGTGCCGGGCCTGGCGTGTCGCGAGGTCGTGTGCGGCGTCGAGGGCGGCGCGCGCGGCGGCCTGACCGGTCTCGGCCGCGGTGAACCGTACGGCGGCGATGTCGAGGGCCTCGCGGGCCTCGGTGCGGGCGACGGCGGCCCAGGTGAGGGCGGCTTCGGCGAGTCCGGGGTCACCGGGGCGCGCCTCGACGGGGGTGCGGGCCGCGTCGAGGCCGGTGGCGGCCTGGGTCATGCGGTGGGTGAGGGTCAGCAGTCGCGTGTCGCCCTCCTCCACCTGCTGGAGCGCGGCGCGCCGCAGGTCGGCGAGCCGCTCCTCGACGGCGGCGAACCGGCGGGTGTCGAAGAGGCGCCCGAGGAGGCGGCCGCGGGCCTCGGCGTCGGCGCGCAGGAACTTCGCGAAGTCGCCCTGCGGGAGGAGGACGACCTGGCAGAACTGCTCGCGGCTCATGCCGACGAGCTGGGTGATCTCCTCGCCGATCTCCTGGTGGGACCGGCTGAGGCCGGCCCATTCGCCGGTGGCGGAGTCGTACTCGCGCAGCCAGGTCTGGGCCTTCTCGGTGGTGAAGCCGCCGCCGCGCTTCTTGGGGCGCTGCTGGGCGGGGCGCCGGGTGATCTCCAGGCGCCGCTCCCCCACCGTGAGTTCGAGGAGGACCTCGGTGGAGGTGCCGACGGCGGCGTGGTCGCTGCGCAGCGAGGCGCCGGGCGTCTGGCGGACGCCGGGGACGCTGCCGTACAGCGCGAAGCAGACGGCGTCGAGGACGGAGGTCTTGCCGGCGCCGGTGGGCCCGTGGAGGAGGAAGAGCCCGGCCGACGACAGGGCGTCGAAGTCGACGGACTGGGTGGTGCCGAAGGGCCCGAAGGCGGTCATCTCCAGGCGGTGCAGCCTCATCGGCCGGCCTCCCGCTCGGCCGTGTCGACCCGTACGTCGTCGAACGCGCCGTACAGGACGCTCCGCTCGGCCCCGTCGAGGGCGGCGCCGCCGCGCACATGGGCCACGAAGTCCTCCGCGATCTGCTGGTCGCTGCGGTCCCGGAGCCGCTGGGCGTAGGAGGCTCCGGTGTCGTCCGCGGTCCGCTCGGGGTCGAAGACGAGGTGAAGGGTGTGCGGGAACCGCTCGGCGATCCGGGCCATGGGTTCGGCGGGCCGTACCGGGTCGGTGAGGGTGGCCTCGACCCACGCCTGCTCGTGGGCCGTGAGGGCGGGGTCGGCGAGGAGGTCGTCGAGCCGGCCCCGGATGCGGGCGAGGGGGCGCGGGACGGGGCAGTCGAGGCGTACGGCCTCGGTGATCGTCCCGTCCGCGCCGAGGTCGACGAGCCACATCGTCTTGCGGTGGTCGGTCTCGGAGAAGGAGTAGGCGAGGGGGGAACCGGAGTAGCGCACGCGGGGGGTGAGGGTCTGGCTGCCGTGGAGGTGGCCGAGGGCGACGTAGTCCACGCCGTCGAAGATCCCGGCGGGGACGGCGGCGACGCCGCCGACGGTGATGTCCCGCTCGCTGTCGCTGGGCTCGCCGCCCGCGACGAAGGCGTGGGCCAGGACGACCGAGCGGGTGCCCGCGGGCCGGGTGGCGAGGTCGGCACGGACCCGGTCCATGGCCGCCGTGAGCACGGCCTCGTGGCCGGCCTTGGCGGCGCCGAACCGGTCGCGTACGAGGGCGGGTTCGAGGTAGGGCAGGCCGTAGAGGGCGACCTCGCCGTGCTCGTCGGCGAGGACGACGGGGGTGCCGATGCCGGCCGGGTCGGTGCGGAGGTGGATGCCGGCCAGCTGGATGAGTCCGGCGCCGACGCCGAGGCGGCGGGCGGAGTCGTGGTTGCCGGAGATCATGACGGTGGGGACGCCGGCCTCGGCGAGCCGGTGCAGGGCGGTGTCGAAGAGCTCGACGGCGGGCAGCGGGGGCACGGCCCGGTCGTAGACGTCCCCGGCGACGAGGACGGCGTCGACCTCGTGGGCGTGGACCGTCGCCACGAGGTGGTCGAGGAAGGCCGCCTGCGCGGCGAGCAGACCGACCCGGTGGAAGGACCGGCCGAGGTGCCAGTCCGAGGTGTGCAGGAGCCTCACGATGCCGTCCCACCCCGCATGTGCGCCGCTCCTCGCCGCTTGTTCCCGCCGTGTGCGGCTCCACGCTATCCCGGCCGGGGGGATGGCCGGGGCCGACCGGGAGAGCACGCCCGGCCGCGCCGCCGGGAGGTGGCGAGCGTCACGCGTCGCCGGGAGGTGGCGAGCGTCACGCGTCGCCGTACGCGTCTCCGCCGAGTTCGAACGCGGCGGTGCCCGCCGTCGTGTCGGCGAGCCAGGCGCGGAAGGCGGGGACGTCGCCGTCGGGGAGTCCGATCTCGATGGTGACGGCGTCGGCGTAGCGGACCTGGCGGACGGCGCGGCCGGTCGCGCGCAGGTCGTTCTCCAGCTTGCCCGCCCGCTGGTGGTCGACGGTGACGGTGGCGAGCCTGAAGCGCTGCCGGGTCACCGTGCCGAGCGCGTCGAGGGCCTCGCCGACGACGCCGCCGTACGCGCGGATGAGGCCGCCCGCGCCGAGCTTCACGCCGCCGTAGTAGCGGGTGACGACGGCGGCGACGTACCGCGTCTCGCGGCGGAGCAGCATCTGGAGCATGGGGACGCCGGCGGTGCCGCCCGGCTCGCCGTCGTCGCTGGCCTTCTGGACGGAGGCGTCGGCGCCGAGGACGTACGCGAAGCAGTTGTGGGTGGCGGTCGGGTGCTCCCTGCGGATGCGCGCGACGAACTCCTGCGCCTCCCGCTCGTCGGCGACGGGTGCCAGCGCGCAGAGGAAGCGCGAGCGGTTGATCTCGGTCTCGTACACGCCCTCGCGGGCCGGCGTGCGGTACTGCTCCTGCATCCGGCCAGCCTACGTTCCGTCGGCGTCGCGCTCCGAGGCGGCCGCTTCGGGGGCGGCCGCGAGGCCTGCGTACGGCAGGGCGCGGAGCGCCAGGGCCCAGCCCAGCCGGGCCTCGCCCGACTCGCTGGAGCGGCCGGTGAGCTCGGCGACGCGGCCGATGCGGTTGAGGACGGTGTTGCGGTGGCAGTAGAGCTGCTCGGCCGCCCGGGAGGCCGAGCAGCCGTGGTCGAGCCAGGCCCGCAGGGTGGTGAGGAGCGCGGCGCGCTCGCCGCCGGTGGCGAGGACGGGGCCGAGGTGGACAGTGACGATCCGCTCGGCGATGTCGGTGCGGCCGCTGAGGAGGACCTCGGCGAGCCGGGCGTCGAAGCCCGCGACCTCACCGCTGCCGGGCCGCAGGGTACGGAGGGTCTGCTCGGCGAGCCGGAGGGCGCGGCCGGCCTGGGAGAGCCGCTCGAACTCCGGGGAGACGCCGGCGGTCGCGCCGGTGCGCTCGCGCAGGGCCGCGAGGAGGGTCCGTACGGCCGGATCGGCGGCCGGGGGCCCGCCTCCGGGCCGGCCCGGAGGGGCGAGGCGGCGGGGCAGCCGGACGACGCCGGCGTACCGGCCGGAGCGGGGCCGCCAGAACGACCACAGCCCGTGGGCCTCCAGGACGGGCGCGAGGTGCGGCGGTGCGGCCGGGTCCTGGGCGGCGACCACGACGACGTACCGGTCGACCGCCGGGACGCCGAGCGCGGCGGCGGCGGCCGAGGCGACGGCGGGGTCGTCGGCGCGGCCGTCGAGCAGCGCCTCGAAGAGGGCCACGCGCCGGGTGTCCTGGCGGCTCTGCAGCTCCAGCTGGGCGATCCGGTACGCGTCGGCCATGGCGACCGAGTAGCGGTCGATGGTCTCCCAGACGCCGCTCGCCATGTCGAGCTCGATGTCGCGGCTGTCGGACTCCCGTCCGGCGCGGACCCGCAGGTGCTCGGACATGACCTGCCAGAGGACCCGGCCGCCGCGCCGGTAGGCCTGGAGCACGGTGTCGAGCGGCACGCCCTGCTCGGCACGCCGCCGGCCGGTCTCGCGCGCCGCCCACTCGAAGTCACCGCCGGTGGCTTCCAGGCCGCCGAAGTCCTCCAGGGCGCGCAGGAGGTTGTCCCGGCAGATCTCCCAGAGGTCCTCGCGGGTGACGGGGGCTCCGGAGGCGTACGTACCCGAATGGGCGCGGATGTCGTCGACGGCCCGGTCGGTGAGCCGGTCGACGTCGGCGAGCATCGTCGTGGCGAGGGAGCGGCGGAGCGCGCCGGAGCCTCCGGCGCCGCCCAGGGGGGTGTGGCTTCCGCCGGAGCGCGCCCCCGCGGGCTCGCCGGGTGCGGCCGAGCTGTGCGTCATGCGAGGCACCGTAGCTCCGGGATTTGGCGAATGCCACGGGTCGCGCCGGACGGTGGGGCCGCTGCCCAGCTCGGTCCGTCACATGGTGGGCGTCTGCACATGGTGTGCGGGCGGGGTCGCGGCGGATTCTGTGCCGTGTCGGCCGATGGTCGGCGGCGCCTCGCACCCGCGTTCCCGGAGCGGTTCCGCGGCGTCGTCCACTCCGTGTCCCTGGAGCGTGTCATGTCACTGAGCGTCGCCGGTGTGCTGGGCGAGTCCGCCCGCCACTTCCCCGACCGGATCGCGGTCGTCGAGGGGGCGAGCCGGCTCACCTACGGGGAGCTGTGGGCGCAGGCGCTGCGCTGCGCCGCGGGGCTGCGGGAGGCCGGGGTGAAGCCGGGCGACCGGCTGGCCGTGCTGCTGCCGAACACGACCGAGTTCCTGCGCGTGTACTACGGGGCGCTCGCGGCCGGTGCGACGGTGGTGCCGGTGCACGCGCTGCTCGTCGCCGACGAGGTGCGCCACGTCCTGGAGCACAGCGGCGCGGTCGGGATCGTCAGCGGCGGGCCGCTCTGGGCGGTGGCCGACGAGGCGGCGCGGGCCGCCGGGGTGCGCGCCTTCCAGGGGGCGCCGTCGGCTCCGGAGCCACTGGCCGCCCCGGAGCCGGCCGAGGCCTCCGACATCGCCGTGATCCTGTACACGAGCGGGACGACGGGCCGCCCCAAGGGCGCCCTCCTGACGCACCTCAACATCGTCATGAACGCCTCCGTGACCTCTCAGGACCTGCTGGGTCTCGGCGCCGGCGACGTGGTGCTCGGCTGTCTGCCGCTGTTCCACAGCTACGGGCAGACCTGCGCGATGAACGGGACGCTCCGGCAGGGCGCGACGCTGGTGCTCATGCCGCGGTTCAGCGGTCCCGCGGCGCTCCGGGTGCTCGCCGACGAGGGCGTGACGGTCTTCATGGGCGTGCCGACCATGTACCACGCCCTGGTGGAGGCGGCGGCGGGCTCGGAGCTGCGCCCGGCGGCCCTGCGCGCCGCCGTGTCGGGCGGTGCGGCGCTGCCGGTCGCCGTACTGGAGCGCTTCGAGGAGGCCTTCCGCACCCGGGTCCTGGAGGGGTACGGCCTGACGGAGACCTCGCCGGTCGCCACCTTCAACCAGCCCCACCTGGGCCGCAGGCCGGGGACGGTGGGGCATCCGGTGTGGGGTGTCGAGGTGGGCGTCGCGGACGCGGCCGTCGACGGGGAGATCCGGCTGCTCGCGGACGGCGAGGTCGGCGAGGTCGTGGTGCGCGGGCACAACGTGTTCGCCGGGTACCTCGACGACCCGGCCGCGACGGCCGCCGCTGTCGTGGACGGCTGGTTCCGCACGGGGGACCTGGGCGCCCGCGACGAGGACGGCTTCCTGCGGATCGTGGACCGGAAGAAGGACCTGGTCATCCGCGGCGGCTTCAACATCTACCCGCGCGAGGTCGAGGAGGTCCTCGTCCGTCATCCGTCGGTCTCGGAGGCGGCGGTGATCGGTGTCCCCGACGAGGCGAAGGGCGAGGAGGTGTGCGCGGTGGTCGTACGCCGGGAGAATTCCGCCCCGCTCTCCGAGGACGAGCTGGTCGACTGGGCCCGCGAGCGGCTCGGCCGCCACAAGTACCCCCGGATCGTGCGCTTCGTCGACGCCCTGCCGCTCGGCCCGACGGGCAAGGTCCTCAAGCGCGCACTGGTGGCGCGAGGCGAGGTCGTGTCCGTACGGTCTTGCCACCATCGCCCTTAGGGAAGGCTTGAGTTGATGTCAGAGCACAGTCCCGAGACCCGCATACGGAACGGCGTTCTGCGTGGCGCCCTGAAGAACGGCGTGGCCGCCTTCCTCGGTATCCCCTACGCGCAGGCCCCCGTCGGGGCGCTGCGGTTCCGCGCCCCGGAGCCGGCCGAGCCCTGGGAGGGGGTACGGGAGGCCACGGCCTTCGGGTCGACGGCACCGAAGCGCCCGTACGCCCCGCCGCTCGACGCACTGCTCCCCGATCCCGACGTCGCGGGCGACGACTGCCTCAACCTGAACGTGTGGGCGCCGTGGCCGGCTGCGGGGGGCGGACCCGACGCCGGCGATCCCGGCGCAGGCGGGCGCCCGGTGATGGTCTGGATCCACGGCGGTTCGCTGATCCACGGCTCCTCAGCGGTCCCCGTCTACGACGGCACCGCTTTCGCCCGGGACGGCGTCGTCCTCGTCTCGATCAACTACCGGCTCGGCATCGAGGGGTTCGGGGTCTTCCCCGACGCGCCCGCCAATCTCGGTCTGCGCGACCAGATCGCCGCGCTGACCTGGGTACGGGAGAACATCGCGGCCTTCGGCGGGGACCCGGACCGGGTCACCGTGTTCGGCGAGTCGGCCGGCGCGATATCGATCGCCGCCCTGCTGGCCTCGCCGCTCGCGAAGGGCCTGTTCCGGCGGGCCGTGATCCAGAGCGGGGCGCCGAGCGCCCGGTCGATCGGCGTCGCCCGGAGGACCACGGAGGCGATCGCCGCGCGGCTCAGGGTGCCGGCGACGGCGGAGGCGTTCGCCGGCGTCGACCCGGAGCAGTTGCTCGCGGCGCAGACCGCGGTGACGGGCAAGGGCAATCCGGTGCTCAGCGGCCACGCCTTCCACGTCGCCGTGGACGGCGAGGTCCTGCCGGACCATCCGGGGGACCTGCTCGCGGACGGCGCTTCGGCGGACGTGGAGCTGCTGATGGGCACGAACACGGACGAGTACCGGCTGTGGTTCGTGCCGGGCGGGCACGCCGAACGGGTGGGGTCCCTGGCGCAGCGGTTCCTGCTCCGGAGGGGGCGCATATCGCCCCGGGTGGCCAAGGTGTACCGAGCGGGCCGGCCGCAGGAGAAGCCCGGCGAGGTCCTGGGCGTGATCGCGGCGGACAAGCTGTTGCGGATCCCGCTGAACATGTTCGCGGACGCCCGGCTGAACTCCGCCGGGTCCGCCGCGACGTATCTGTACGAGTTCGGCTGGCGCTCCCCCGTGCTCGACCTCCGCGCCTGTCACGCGCTGGAGCTCGGCTTCGTCTTCGACACGCTCGACCTGCCGGAGACGCGCGCGCTGACGGGCCCGGACGCTCCCCAGGACCTGGCGACCGCGATGCACGCCGCCTGGGTGGCCTTCGCCACGACGGGCGACCCGGGCTGGCGCGCCTGGGACCCGGCCCGCCCCGTCATGACCTTCGGCCCGGGCGCACCGTCCCTCGTCGAGGCTCCGCGCGAGGCCGAACGGCGGGCCTGGGAGGCCTGAACGGCCCGGCGGGAATCACCGCGCGGCGCGGCTCGTTCACCTCGGAGACGGGCCGCGCCGAGGAGAGGCAGCAGTAACGATGAGTGTCGACACGACGACCACCGGAGCGACCGAGCCGACCGCCTACTCCGCGGCGGAGACGGTTCGGCGGATCCTCACGTCCACCGGCGACACCTGGGCGGTGGTGGGGCTCTCCTCGAACCGGGCGCGGGCGGCGTACGGCGTGGCGGCGGTCCTCCAGCGCTTCGGCAAGCGGATCGTCCCCGTCCATCCGAAGGCGGAGACGGTCCACGGCGAGCAGGGGTACGCCTCCCTGGCCGACATCCCGTTCCCGGTGGACGTCGTCGACGTGTTCGTCAACAGCGAGCAGGCGGGCGGCATCGCCGACGAGGCGGTGGCGATCGGCGCGAAGGCGGTCTGGTTCCAGCTGGACGTGATCGACGACGACGCCTTCGCCCGCACCCGTGCGGCCGGCCTCGACATGGTCATGGACCGCTGCCCCGCGATCGAGATCCCCCGCCTCGGCTGACGTACGGCAGACGGCCCCGCCGGCGCCCGAACGGCGCGGGCGGGGCCGTCCCCCGACTCAGCCGACGGGGACGCCGAGGCCCTCCAGGACGACGGCGCCGGGCAGTTGGGCGAAGGCCTTGCCGGGCAGGATGAGCTTGCCTCGGCGGCGACCGCTGCCGATCAGGACCCATTCGGTGTCGATCACGGCGGCGTCGACGAGCAGGGGCCAGTCGGCGGGGAGGCCGACGGGGGTGATGCCGCCGTACTCCATGCCGGTCTCGCCGGTCGCGGTGTCCATGGGAGCGAAGGAGGCCTTGCGGGCACCGAGGTGCTTGCGTACGACCCCGTTGACGTCGACCCGGGTCGCCGACTTCACCACGCACGCGGCGAGCGTCGTCGTCTCGCCGCGCCTGCCCGCGACGACCACGCAGTTGGCGGAGGCGTCGAGCAGCGCGGCGCCGTAGTGCTCCACGAAGACGGCGGTGTCGGCGATGGCCGGATCGGTGTCCACGTACAGCAGCCGCTCGGCCGGGACGGGGCCCGCCCAGGCGCGGACGGCCGCGGCGACGGGGCCGGTGAGCAGGTCGAGGTGGTCGGGGGCGGGCCGGGCGTCGTCGAAGTCTCCGATGGGTGCGCGCATGCGCCCCACGCTAACAACGCGGGCCCGGGCGGTGGGCGGCCGTCTCAGCGTACGGGTGGGATGGAGACCGCCATCGTCATCTCGGCGGGTTCGGCGCCGTCGTTGCGGTAGACGTGCGCCACGTTGGCCTCGAAGACCGCGGAGGTGCCGGCGGGCAGGGTGTGCTCCTCGCCGTCCACGACGAGGGTGAGGACGCCGGCGGTGACGTGCAGCAGCTCCGTCGTCCCGTCGGGGTGCGGGTCGGAGGCGCTGCCGTCGCCCGGCATGAGGGTCCAGGACCAGAGTTCCAGCGGGCCGCGGGCCTCGGTGCCGACGAGCAGGGTGGTGTGGCTGCCGGTGGAGGTGGACCACATGCGGACGGCCTGGCCGGGCGGGACGAGCCGGACCTGGGGGCCCTGCTCGTAGTCGAGGAGGGTGGTGATGGAGACGCCGAGCGCGTCGGCCAGCTTCACGGTGGTGCCCACGCTGGGGTTGGTCCGGGCCTGCTCGATCTGGATGATCATGCCCCGGCTGACCCCCGCCCGTGCGGCGAGCGCGTCCAGGGTGAAGCCCCGCTCCTTGCGCCAGCGCTTCAGGTTCCGGGCGAGCGACTGCGTGAGCTGGTCGAGGTCCGACACGTTCCGTCCAATATTTTGGATGACAGAGTTCAATGTACTGAACTACGGTGGGGTGCACCCGATTGTTCACTGCACTGTACTGCGTCCCGCCGTACGCGACTGCGAGGATCCATGACCGCCCTGTTCGCCCTGGCCACCAGCCTGCTCTGGGGCCTCGCCGACTTCGGCGGCGGACTGCTCACCCGCCGGATCCCCGCCCTCACGGTCGTGGTGGCCTCCCAGATCATCGCGGTCGTCGTCCTCGGCGCGATCGTCCTCGCCACCGGGGCCTGGACCGAGGCGGGACCGGAGCTCTGGTACGCCGTCGGGGCCGGAGTCGTCGGCCCGGCGGCCATGCTCGCCTTCTACAAGGCGCTCGCGCTCGGCCCCATGGGTGTCGTCTCCCCGCTCGGCTCGCTCGGCGTGGTCGTCCCCGTCTCCGTCGGCCTCCTCGTCGGCGACCGGCCGGGGCTGCTCCAGTTCGCCGGCATCGGCGTGGCGATCCTCGGCGTGGTGCTCGCGGGCGGCCCCGAGCTGCGCGGTGCGCCCGTCCAGCGCCAGGCGGTCCTGCTGACGCTGGTCGCCGCGTTCGGCTTCGGCTCGGTGATGGCGCTCATCGCCGAGGCCTCCACCACCGTGACCGGCCTCTTCCTCGCCCTGT
This sequence comes from Streptomyces sp. NPDC043176, assembly GCF_056436715.1. Lineage (NCBI taxonomy): Bacteria > Bacillati > Actinomycetota > Actinomycetes > Kitasatosporales > Streptomycetaceae > Streptomyces > Streptomyces sp. NPDC043176. Next base: position 213,862 of record NZ_JBWKCA010000002.1, on the reverse strand, counting down.
TCGTCCAGCGCGTCACCAACGTCCTGGTGGGCGGCGGCGCCCTGTACGCGTCGGTGAGGCGTGGCGGCCACGCCCTCCCGGAGGGCGGCCCGGAGGTCGTTCGCGCCGCGCTCCCGGCGCTCGCCTTCGTCGGGCTCGCCGACGTCGCCGCCAACGGCACGTACGCGATCGCGGCGCAGCAGGGCCCGGTCACCGTCGCCGCCGTCCTGGCCAGCCTCTACCCGATCGTGACCGCCCTCGCGGCCCGCGGCGTCCTCAAGGAACGCCTCCGCTCCGTCCAGGCGGCAGGCGCGGGCCTCGCCCTCGTGGGCACGGTGCTCCTCGCGACCGGCTAGGGGGCGTCCCGCCGATCACGCCGGGCCCGCGGGGCCTGACGCGCACCTTGATCCGGCCTGACCGACGAGACACTCCCGGAACGCGGTCGGCGACCGATTGGAACCCGATCGGGAGGACAGGTCCTATTGGTGACCTAGCCCCTGACTTCGAGGTGACCAACGTCACACCGCAGCACACTGGCGCTCCGCGCCGACTTCGCAAGGACCTTCGGATCGCCGCGACTTGGCCGGAATCCCCCCACGCGCCGCGCCGCCGGCCCGCACGGCACGCGCCCGTCGGCCGTACACCAGGGGCATCGGGCGCACCGCGGGCCCCGGCGGCCGACGGCCCCGCCCTTGCGGGCGAGTGGCCGAGTACCGCCCCTCGCACATCAGGTTGCCCCCAACTGCATTGAGCACAATGAGAGTTGATGGACGGCCGCAGGCCCCGATCCCCCTTTTCAGCGGCACCCGCACCGGCTTAGGTTCACTGCGCTCTTTCCAGAACTGCCGACCGGTGTCGCGACGTATGGCGACCCTGCGTGGGCAGAGAACCTTGGGGGAATGCAGTGGCGGACGAGAAGGTGCTTGACGCCCAGAAATGGGTCAACGCGACGTACGGTTCCGTGGCGGGCTACGTGCGCTGCCCGGAGGACGGCAGAACCGGCTGGTCGACCATGAACTCCCTGATCATGGGCCTCCAGACCGAACTGGGCATCTCCCCGGTGGTGGCGAGCTTCGGTCCCACCACCATGAGCAAGCTCCAGGCGCTCGGGGACATCGGCTTCGGCTGGAACAAGAACTCCAACATCGTGCGGATCATCCAGCACGGCCTGTTCTGCAAGGGCTACTGGGGCGCCAACGGATTCGGCGAGTTCGGCGCGGTCACCACCGAGGCCGTCAAGTCCCTCCGCGTCAACATGGGCCTTCCCGACGGCGGCATGGGCACCGCCGGCGGCACGGTCACGCCCAAGATCTTCAAGTGCATCCTGAACATGGACGCGTACGTCGTCGTGGCCGGGGGAACCGAGAAGATCCGGGCCATCCAGCAGTGGCTCAACAGCCGCTACTGGCAGCGGGACGCCTACTCGATCGGCCCGTGCGACGGCATCTACTCCCGGGACGTGCAGAAGTCCCTGGTGATCGCCATCCAGTACGAACTGGGCCTCACCCCCAACGGCAACTTCGGCCCCGGCACGCAGGCCGGCCTGAAGTCCCACACCGTGCGCGAGGGCAACTCCGGCATCTTCGTCGAGCTCTTCACCGCCGCCTGCGTCTTCAACGAGCCGGTGATCATGCGCGGCCTCGACGACCAGGAGGTCCGGACGACCTTCAAGAGCACCTTCGACTCGAAGACGAAGGAGTTCGTCCAGATCTTCCAGTCGTTCTCCCAGCTGTACGGCCAGGGCGACGCCAACTACGGCGTGGGCGAGTTCGACACCTGGGCGCAGCTGCTGGTGTCCATGGGCAACCCGGACCGGAGGGCGACCGCCTCGGACACGCGGTTCGAGATCACCGCGTCCCGCGCCCGCTGGCTGTGGGACAACGGCTACCGCATGGTCGGCCGCTACCTGTACGACCCGCCGGGGTCCACCCTGGACAAGGAGATCAAGCCCGGCGAGCTGAACACCATCTTCAGCGCGGGCCTGCGGGTCTTCCCGATCTACCAGGACAACGCGCGCCAGCTCTCCGACTTCACCTACAGCCAGGGCTACCAGCACGCCCTCAACGCGCACGACCTGGCCTCCGGGTACGGCTTCAACCGGGGCACGACGATCTACTTCGCGGTCGACTACGACGCCCAGCAGTGGGAGATCGACGGCCAGCCGCAGGGCATCGTGGCCTACTTCAACGGCGTGGTGGCCGGCCTCGCGAGCAGGGGCAAGAAGTACTTCCACGGCGTCTACGGCTCCCGCAACGTCTGTATCAACGTCACCGCCAAGACCGGGGCGCGCTTCTCCTTCGTCTCCGGCATGTCCTGGGGCTTCTCCGGCAACCTCGGCTACCCGCTGCCCTCCAACTGGGCCATCAACCAGATCAAGGAGTTCCAGGTCACCAACGGCGCCGACGTCTTCGACCTGGACCGGGACGTCTGGCGCACGGGGGCCGAGCCCGGCGTCGGCTCGGTCAACAACACGGGCGGTCCCGCCGACGGGTACATCGCCTACGTGCAGCGGCTCCTCAACCACGCCAACGCCTACAAGTCGGCGAACAACGTCGGGACCAACGCGAGCCGCCTGGTGATGGAGTACATCCGTCACGAGAAGTACCGGGGCCTGCAGTGGTGGTGGCTGGCCGACAGCTACGACGAGGGCTTCGTGTCGTACTGCAACGCCCGCGGCGAGTCGGTGCAGGACTCCTTCACCGACCCCATCACGGGCTACCAGCTCGACGCCACCCACCTGATGGCCACGGCGAACGGCTTCCTGGAGAACTCCGACCCGGCCGAGAAGAAGGAGTCCACCGGCGGCGACATCGCCGGCTGGGGCGGCGACATCATGACCTTCTGGGCGGACTGGCGGAACTCCGTCAACGAGTACGCCTCGCCGCTCACGTTCACCCAGGCCAAACTCGCCGTGCCCGGCAAGGTGTCCAGCTTCGGCTACACGGACATGATCGAGGACGTCGACGGCTACCTGCTGGCCAAGTACGTCGCCGGCGGCGGCAACATCGTCTCCTGGATGAACGCGCACTACAACGGCGGCGGCGGCCTGACCCGCTTCCGCAGCCACTTCGACAAGCGCTGGGTGACCGCCACCGACTGCCGCGCCTGCTGCTGGGACGTCCTCGCCGGCCCCTCCGACCTCACCGTCAACGCGGCCCGGCTCGCGCTCATCACCGGCGCCGGCGCCGCCCTCCCGGCGGACTACGTCCTGCTGCCGGGCGGCACGGAGAAACTGGCCGAGTTCTGCCAGGGGTTCACCGACCGCCAGCTCTCCCTGATCGGCCTGGAGAACAGCCTGGCCGCCCAGTACAAGGAGAACCTCGCCGTCTACCGCAAGCAGGCGGCACAGCGGGCGGCACAGCGGGGAGCCGCGCGATAGACACGAAGTGCGCGATCGGTGAGGGGTGGCGCGATAGGGCCGGGACAGCACACGGAACGTGCAGGCTTGGCCCATGCTGATCCTCCTCCTACCGATCCTCCTCCCCCTCCTCGTCGGGCTCTGGTTCTGGAGCCGTCCGCTGTTCTCCGGGACATGGCGGCGCAGCCCCGGGTGGTTCACCTGGAGCGCGTTACTACTCCTGGTGGTCACCGGGGTCACGTACCTCGTCGGCTCCCTGGCCGGGGCGTCGCTCGACCCGGAGGAGGCCTGCCACAAGGCGGGCCAGACCTACGACCGCGCATACCGCAGGGCGAACTTCGACGAGTACACGCAGTGGTTCCCGCTGCACGACAAGTGCCACGCGGGGTACGACCTGGTCCCGGCGTGGGTGAACCCGACCCTGGTCGTGCTCCCCGCCCTGGCGCTCCTCTGCCTGGCGTACGCCGTACGACTGGCCGTCACCCGACGCCGTACCGAGAAGAAGGGCACGTGATGAACGATCTGAGCAGGCGCCGTGTGCTCGGCGTCGCCGGAAGTGTGGCCGGCGCCGCAGCCCTCGGCCTCCTGGACGTGGCGCCGGCGGCGGCCGCCGCTCCGGGCGCCCAGGGCGCCCAGGCCCCGGCGGCCACCACCTGGCGCGGCAGCCGTTCGGCCAACGGCTGGAAGATCCTCGACGAGGCCGCCGCGCACCCCGTCGAGGGCAGTGGCCTCTCCGCACGCCTGGCCGACGGCGACGCCGCGACGATCCTGCTGCACGTCGCGCGCCGCTTCCACTACGAGATCGACGAGCTGCGCATCGGGGACGTGACGGGTCACACCACGTCCCGCGAGGTCCGCGGGCCGCACGAGTCGAACCACCTGTCCGGCACGGCGATCGCCATCCGGTCGTCCGCCTACCCGCTGGGCGTCCGGGGCGGGCTGTACCCGCACGAGCTCGTCGTGGTGCGGGACATCGTCGCCGAGCTGGACGGCGTCGTCGCCTGGGGCGGCGACCTGGCCTCACCGCACGAGTCGTACTTCGGCATCGTGCTCGGGCCGACCCACCCGAAGGTGCGGGGCGTGGCCCGCAAGCTGCGGGAGTGGCGGAACACCCCTGGTCAGGGTGCCGGTGCCATCGACGCGTTCGCACCGGAGCGCCTGGCGAGCGTCGACGCCTTCGCGCGGCGCGGCGCCTCGTAGCAGCGCGCAGGACCCCGAGGGGGCGTCTCGTCGATCCGGCCCGATCCGGCCCGGTCGACGGGCGCCCCCTCGGGCACGTCCGGCTTACGCGTCGCGCAGGACGGCGCCCGGGGGCGTCGTGGTCTGTTCGGCCTCCCAGGCCGCGAGCGCGGCGAGCTGCGCCGCCGTCACGTCCTGCGGGATCGGCCGGGGGGCCGGGGTCCGCAGCGGCGGCTGCCAGCCCTTCTCGGGATCCCAGCTGCGGACGACCCGGGCCGGGGCGCCGGCCACGACCGAGTGGTCGGGGACCTCGCCGCGGACGACCGCGCCGGCCGCGACGACCACGTTCCTGCCGATCCGCGCGCCCGGGAGGACCACCGCCCCCGTGCCGAGCCAGCAGCCGGGGCCGATCGAGACCGGTTCCGAGCGGGGCCACTGGCGGCCGATGGGCTCGTCGGGGTCGTCGTAGCTGTGGTTGGTCGAGGTGATGTAGACGTACGGGCCGCAGTACGTGTTCGAGCCGATCGTCACCGTCGTGTCGGCGATGACGTGGCTGCCGCGCCCGAGGACCACCCCGTCCCCGAGGGTCAGGACGGTCTCCGTGCCCAGGTCGAGGTCCGGCAGCATGCCCGCGGTCAGCGTGACCTGCTCGGCGATGATGCAGCACTCGCCGATCTCGATCCACCGCTCGCCGAAGACCGTGCCCTGCGGGAAGGCGAGCCGGGTGCCGGCGCCGAGCCGGCGGAACCGCAGCCGCCCGGGGTGCTCGGCGGTGACGGAGCCAGCCCGCTGCGCCCAGCGCCAGCCGCCCTGCACGGCACGGGCGACGACCCGGCGCCGCCAGGCGGCGAGGGATGAGAACGTGTTTCTGTTCCTGGGCACCCGGCCACCGTAGTCGGCCCCGTCGTGCCTGATCAGTGCGGTGCGCTGTGATGTCGGTCATGAGCACGCAATAGGCTGCGGCCGAGGGTGTCCACCGGGCGTGACACGACGGCTGACGATCAGGAGCGAACCATGACAGAGGCGTTGATCAAGGGTGTGGGCGGCAAGGAGCCGCTGATCGACCCGACCGCCTTCACCGCCCCGACCTCCGTGGTGCTCGGCGAGGTCACGCTCGGCGCCCGCGCCAGCATCTGGTACCACGCGGTGCTGCGGGCGGACTGCGGCCCCATCTCCATCGGCGAGGACTCCAACATCCAGGACAACAGCACGGTCCACGTCGACCCCGGCTTCCCCGTCTCCATCGGCGACCGCGTCACCGTCGGCCACAACGCGACCGTGCACGGCTGCGTCATCGAGGACGACGTGCTCGTCGGCATGGGCGCGACGGTCCTGAACGGGGCCCGGATCGGTGCCGGCTCGCTCGTCGCCGCCCAGGCGCTGGTGCCGCAGGGGATGGAGATCCCGCCGGGCTCGCTGGTGGCGGGCGTGCCGGCGAAGGTGCGCCGTCCGCTGACCGACGAGGAGAAGGAGGGCATCAAGCTGAACGCCGAGATGTACCTGCTGCTCGCCAAGGGGCACGCCGAGGCCTTCGAGGCCTGAGCCCCGGTACGCCGGAGGGCGGCGCCCGTCTCCGGGTGCCGCCCTCCGGCGCGTGCGCGGCGGGGTCAGTCCGCGACCGGGACCGGCTCCGCCTCGGCGGAGGCGGCGCGCCCCGCCGCCGCCTTCTTGGCGCGGCTCTTCACGACGAGCATCGACGCGACGCCGATCAGCACGGCGAGGACGAGGCCCAGCCAGGAGAAGCGCTTCAGCCAGGCCTCGGCGACGACGCCGACGGAGTAGATGACGGCCGTGGTGCCACCGGCCCACAGGATGCCGCCGAAGACGTTGGCGATGAGGAACTTCCAGTACGGCATGTGCAGGACGCCCGCGAGCGGACCGGCGAAGATGCGCAGCAGGGCGATGAAGCGGCCGAAGAAGACCGCCCACATGCCCCACTTCTGGAAGGAGCTCTCGGCGAGGGCGATGTTGGCCTCGCCGAAGTGCTTGGGGAACCTCTTCCCGAGCCAGGCGAGGAGTGGCCTGCCGCCCTTGCGGCCGATCGCGTAGCCGATCGAGTCGCCGATGATCGCGCCGGCGGTGGCGCAGGCGCCGAGGACGTACGGGTTGATCTCGCCGTGCTGGGAGGCGAGCAGCGCCGAGCTCACGAGGACGATCTCGCCGGGCAGCGGGATGCCCAGGCTCTCCAGGCCGATCACCACTCCCACCAGGGCGTAGATCGCCACCGCGGGGATCGTCTCCAGCCATTCCTGCACGTGCAACGCGGTTCCTCCCGTGTCGGCCGCCCGGCGCGCACCGCGTCGGGCACGCCCGGGCAGCCTATCCGGTCGGGACGGACCGACCTCGACGGCCACCGTGAGTCCTGGGTCACCCGGGGACGCGCCGACCCGGAGTGCGCGCCGGCCGGTGTCGCGGACGGTGACGGTTCGTCCGATGCGGGTCCCGGAGCCGGGAACACGGCCGCCCCGCACCCGGAAGGGGGTGCGGGGCGGTGCGCGGCGGTCTTCGTCAGGCGTTCGGGCGCAGGGTCCACACGACGGTCATCTCGCCGGTGACGGCGCCGTCCTCGCGGGTGATGTCGATGCGGACCGGGAACTCGGGGCGCTGTCCGGCGTCGAGTTCGGCGACGACCTCGGCGGCGGGGCGGCCGAGGGTGGCGGTGGCCGTGACGACGCCCATGGCCAGCTTCTTGTAGCCGATCTCGGCCTTGACGGCGAGCGGGACGGCGCGCGTCAGCTGGTCGCCGAAGGCGGCGAGCACGATGGCGCCGCTGGCGGACTCGGCCAGGGTGAACATCGCTCCGGCGTGCGGACCGCCGACGTGGTTGTGGTACGCGGGCTGGTCCGGCAGGCGCACGACGGCGCGCTCGGCGGTGGTCTCCAGGAACTCCAGGTTGAGGGTTCCGGCCATGGGGACCGTGGCGGCGAGCATCTCGCCGACGGTCATCTGGTCTGCGCTCATGGCCGTGATGTTACCCACCAGTAGCAGCGTTGGCCATCCCTCTCGTGGTCCGGCCGGCCCCGCACCTCTATGGTTACTGGCCATGTGGCCAGGACAGCAGCCGCCCGGGGGCGAGCAGAACCCGCAGGACCAGAGTCAGAACCCCTACCAGCAGTCGGGGTACCAGCAGCCGAACCCGTACCAGCAGCCGCCGACGCAGCCGGGGTACCCGCAGCAGCCGCCGGCGTATCCGCAGCAGGGGTACACCCAGCAGCCCGGCTACGGACAGCCGAATCCTTACCAGCAGCCGACCGTGCCGCAGCAGTACGCGGTGCCGGCCCCCGGACAGCCCGGCGGTCCCGGCGACGGCAGGAAGAAGCAGACGACGCTCGTGGCGATCGTCGCCGCGACCGCGGTGGTCGTCGCGGCCGGCGTCACCGGCTATCTGGTGCTCGGCAAGGACGACGACAAGAAGCCGAACGCCGACGACAAGAAGCCGTCGGTGACGGCCGGCGCCTCGACGGCCACGCCCAGCGCCTCGCCGTCGCTCGACAACCCCCGGGACGGCGCGGCCCAGCAGCCGACGATCCCGGGCTGGAAGGTCGTCTTCAACCCGAAGTACGGCACGCTCTTCGACGTACCGCCCGAGTGGGAGGTGCTGAAGCCGGGCATGATCACGTACTTCGACGACGAGAAGAAGAACGACGGCAGCCCGCTCGTCACCATGTCCAGCCCCACCCGCTACAAGAGCAAGTGGTGCACCTACGACACCGACAAGAACGGCACCGAGGAGACCTGGGGCCTGAGCACCGCCGGCACCAAGGGCGGCCAGGGCGCCAAGAGCACCTCCGACGCGGCGCGCAGCGAGGCCGGGACGTGGGTGTGGGGCGGTTACGCGCAGCACATGCCGCAGAGCACCATCAAGATCAGCAAGCCCGTGCCGTACACGACCAAGTCCGGCCTCACCGGACACATGGCGACCGCCACGGCGCCGAACGTCAAGAAGCGCAACAAGTGCGAGACGGACGGCAAGTCGATCGCCTTCACGTTCAAGAACGCGGCGGGCGACTTCAGCACCTGGGTGCTGTACGCGGCGGACGGCGTCAAGGACGAGCTGCCCGACGCCACCATCCAGCAGATCCTCTCCACGGTCCGGCTCTCCTCCGGATCCTGACGGGTCGCCTCCGGTCCCGGCGGCTCCGTCCGGATCCGTCCGGTTCCGCACCGGACCCGTCCGGTTATCGGTTTGGCAGGAGGGGGAGGCGGCAGGGATAGTCCCGGGGTGACGAAACCCGCCGACTCCCCCGCCTCCCCCGGCCGCGCCCCCAGCCGGCGTCCCGAATGGGCGGGCCGCAACTACATCCTGCTGACCGCCGCCACCGTCGTGACCAACCTCGGCGCGAACGGCGCGCTGATCGCCACGGCGTGGGCGGTCTTCGACGCCGGCGGCGACCCGGGCGACGTGGGACTCGTGGCGATGGCACGCTTCCTCCCGCTCGTCCTCTTCCTGCTCATCGGCGGCGCCGTCGCGGACCGGATACCCCGGCACCGGGTCATGGTCGCCGCCAACGCCCTCAACTGCGTCTCGCAGGCCGTCTTCGCGGCCCTCGTCCTCTCCGGCGAGGCACGGATCTGGCAGATGATGGCCCTCACCGCGCTCTGCGGCACCGGCCAGGCCTTCTTCAACCCCGCGGCCGAGGCCATGCTGATGGCCAGCGTCACCGGGGAACAGGCGAGCCGGGCCTTCGCCGTGTACCGGATGGCCATGCACGGCGCCAGCATCGGAGGGGCCGCGCTCGGCGGAGCGCTGGTGGCGTTCGTCGGCCCGGGCTGGGTCCTGGCGATCGACGCGCTCGCGTTCGCCGTGGCGGGCGGCCTCCGCGCCTTCCTCGACGTGGGCGGCATCCCCGAGCGCGCCCCGAGCGCCGGCCTCTTCGCCGATCTGCGGGAAGGCTGGCAGGAGTTCATCGGACGCCCGTGGCTGTGGTCGATCGTCGCCCAGTTCTCGGTGGTGGTGGCCCTGATCGGCGCGGTCGACTCGGTGTTCGGACCGCTGGTCGCCCGCGACCACCTGGGCGGCTCGCGCCCCTGGGGCCTCGCGCTCGCCGCGTACGGCGTCGGGACCGTCGCGGGCGCCGTCCTGATGACCCGCTGGAAGCCCCGCCGGCTGCTGTTCGTCGGAACCCTGTGCGTCTTCCCCATCGCGCTGCCCTCGGCGGCGCTCGCCGTACCGCTGGACGCGGCGGGGCTGACGGTCGCGATGTTCGTCAGCGGCATGGCCATCGAGGTCTTCGGCGTCTCGTGGATGACGACCATGCACCAGGAGATCCCGGAGGAGAAGCTGTCCCGGGTCACCGCCTACGACTGGTTCGGCTCCACGGCCCTGCTGCCGCTGTCCACCGCGCTCGCCGGCCCGGCGGAGTCCGCCTTCGGCCGCAGCACCGCGCTGTGGGGCGCGGCGGCCCTGATGGTGCTCGTCACCGCGCTCGTCCTGCTGGTGCCGGACGTGCGGAACCTGACCCGGCGTCCGCACACCAAGGAGGTCGCGGGCGCCGCGCCGGAGCCCTCAGCCGATGCCGAAGGCGCCGTCCGGGGGAACGGGTGACGGTACGGCCCCGGTGTCCCCGACCGGTTCCGCGTCCCCGGTGAACCGGTCCAGGGCCGCCCCGTGCTCCACGCGCGCGGGGAAGGCGTCCGCGGCGGCCCGGCGGGCGAGGTGCGCGGTGTCGATCCCCCGGCCGGAGGCGACGAGGACCGCGTTCCCGAAGCGGCGGCCGCGGAGCACGGACGGCTCGGCGACGAGCGCCAGCTCGGTGAAGACGTCGGCGAACGTGGCGACCTGGGAGCGCAGGAACGCGAAAGGCGCCCCGTCGGCCAGGTTGGCCGCGTAGACGCCGCCGGGACGCAGCACCCGCCGCACCTCGCGCGCGTACTCCACGGAGGTGAGGTGCGCGGGCACCCGCGAGCCCCCGAAGACGTCGCCGACGATCAGGTCGGCCGACGCGTCCGGCGCCGCCTCCAGCCAGCCGCGCGCGTCCGCTCCGTGCACGGCGACCCCGGAGCCCGCGGGCAGCGGCAGGTGCTCCGCGACCAGGTCGAGGAGACCGCGGTCCGCCTCGACGACGTCCTGCCGCGAGCCGGGCCGCGTGACGGCGACGTACCGCGGCAGGGAGAGGCCGCCGCCGCCCAGGTGCAGGACGTCCAGCGGCTCGCCCTCCTCGGCCGCGCCGTCGACGACGTGGGCGAGGCGCCGCGCGTACTCGAACTCCAGGTGGGCGGGATCGTCCAGGTCCACGTACGACTGCGGCGCGCCGTCGACCGTCAGGAGCCACGCCCGCTCCCGGTCCACATCGGGCATGAGGCGCGCGGTGCCCTGGTCGACCTCACGGATGACGGGGATGTGCTCGTTCACGCCCTCATTGTGCCGGTGCCGGGCACCGGCCCGTCAGCCGGTCCACACGGCTCGCCCGCCTCGGCGTGACCGGCGGCCCGGGTCCGCCCCGCACGGGTCGCGGCGGGCGCGGGGCGGACCCGGGCCGGACCCCCGGCCGCAGAACGCGGCGCGGGACGCGGCCTCGGGGACGATCACCGCCACCCGGGCGCCCCCGGCCGAGGCCGACGCGTCAGAGGTTCTTGAGGGCCTCGCGGACGGAGAGCGGGGAGAGCCGGGAGTCGTGGGCGGCGACGAAGGCGCGGACCTCGGCGGGGGCGGTCCTGCCGTACTCGCGCAGGCTCCAGCCGATCGCCTTGCGGAGGAAGAAGTCGGTGTCGGCCGCACGGCGCAGGCAGTAGGAGAAGAGCCGGTCGGCGTCGGTGGCGTCCTTGAAGCGGAGCTGGTGCAGGAGCGCCGTGCGGGCGACCCACAGGTCGTCGTCCTCGATCCACTCGTCCATGCGGGCCGCCAGGGACGGGTCGGCGGCGACGAGGCCTCCGACGACATGGGCCGCGAGGTGGTCGACGGTGTCCCACCAGGAGACGGTGGTGACGAGCCGGCGGGCGACGGGCAGGAAACCCGAGGAGCAGCGCTTCACGTGGCGGCGCAGGTAGTCGACGGCGAAGTAGTGGTACTCGCGCTCGGGCAGGGCGAAGCACCGCAGGGCGATCGCCTCGCAGTCGCGCTCGTCGGGGCGCGGGGTGCCGTCCAGGACGGTACGGGAGAGCGCGCGGCGCTCCGGTGTGCGTACCCCGAGGAACGGGGCCGCGCCCTTCATGTACGCGACCATCTCCTGCGCCCGGAAGGGGTTCCCCGCCGCGGGATAGACGGTGGTGAGCCGCTCCAGGACGGTGTCGGCGAGAGGGCTGGGGGGCGGCACCGGCCCGGCGGAGTCGCGGGGGGCGGGACCGACGGACGCGGGGGCGGCGGAAGCGCCGGTGGCCGACGTGGGCGGGGCGGCGCCGGTGACCGACGTGGGCGGGGCGGGCGCGGCGGCGCCGGTGGTGGGGGCGGGGCGGGTCATGGGGCCCTCTCGGTCACGGCGCTCCGGGGCGGCCCGGACGGACATGACGCACATTACGGCGATCACCCGGACGCGTCCGTTACTCTCCCCGAATGCTCGCCCCCGTCCCCCGGCCGCCGGGCTCCCTCGCCGTCCGATGCTCCCGGGCCCTCCTCTCGCCCCGCTCGCGGCTCTCCCTGCTCGCGCTGCTGCTGCTCACGGCGGCGTCCCTGGTGGTGCTCTACGAACCGCAGCGGCTGCTCGCCTCGGGCTGGCCGCCGCGGACGAGCGGCGCCGGGGCGGTGCTGCTCTTCGGTCTCGCGTACGGGATGTGCACGGCGGCCTTCGTACCGCGGCCGGTGCTCAACCTGGCGGCGGGGGCGCTCTTCGGTACGGCGTTCGGCCTGACGGCGGCGGTCGCGGGGACGGTGCTCGGCGCGGGGATCTCCTTCACGCTCGGGCGGTTCCTGGGGCAGGACGCGCTGAGGCCGCTGCTGCGCGGCCGCTTGCTGACGGCGGCGGACGGGCAGCTGAGCCGGCACGGCTTCCGCTCGATGCTGGCCATCAGGCTGTTCCCCGGTGTGCCGTTCGCGGCGGCCAACTACTGCGCGGCGGTCTCCCGCATGCGGTACGCGCCGTTCCTCCTGGCGACGGCGCTCGGCTCGGTGCCGAACACGACGGCGTACGTGGTGGCCGGAGCCCAGGCCGGTACGCCGGGCTCGCCCGCCTTCCTCCTCTCGGCGGGGTTCATCGTCCTGTCCGGTCTCGGCGGGGCGGTCGTGGCCTGGCGCAAGCGCCACGGACTGCGCGCCCCGGCTCCGGCCCCGGAGCGGGACCCGGCGCCGGAACCGGAGCCGGTGGGCGGCGTCCGCCGATCCCTTGGCGGTGGCTTGCCGACAGGCCGGGCTCGCGGGGTGCCGGACGTCAGAGGGCCTCGACGATCATCGCGTTGGCGAGGCCGCCCGCCTCGCACATGGCCTGGAGGCCGTAGCGTCCGCCGCGCGCCCGCAGGGCGTGGACGAGGGTGGTGGTGAGACGGGTGCCGCTGGCCCCGAGGGGGTGGCCGAGGGCGATGGCGCCGCCGTGGACGTTGACCTTGGCCGGGTCGGCGCCGGTCTCCTGCTGCCAGGCGAGAACCACGCTGGCGAAGGCCTCGTTGATCTCGAAGAGGTCGATGTCGGCGAGGTCGAGGCCGGTGCGGCGCAGGACCTTCTCGGTGGCGGGGATGACCCCGGTGAGCATGAGCAGCGGGTCGGAGCCGGTGACGGCGAAGCCGTGGAGCCGGGCGAGGGGGCGCAGTCCGAGGGTCCGTGCGGTGTCGGCGGCCATGACGAGCACGGCGGAGGCGCCGTCGTTGGTGGGGCTGCTGTTGCCCGCGGTGACCGACCAGTCGATCTGCGGGAAGCGGTCGGCGAAGGCGGGGTCCTCGAAGGCGGGGCGGAGGCCGGCGAGGATCTCGGGGGTGGTCGTGGGGCGCACCGACTCGTCGCGGCGGACGTTCTCGTACGGCACGACCTCGTCGTCGAAGAGTCCCGCCTCCCAGGCGCGGGCCGCCTTGGCGTGTGACGCGGTGGCGAACGCGTCCATGGCCTCGCGACCGATCGACCACTTCGCGGCGATGAGTTCGGCGCTGACTCCCTGCGGGACGAGGCCCTCGGGGTAGCGCTCGGCGACGCCGGGGCCGAAGGGGTCGGCGCCGGGCGGCACGTTGGACCACATGGGGACCCGGCTCATGGACTCGACGCCGCAGGCGATGGCGATGTCGTAGGCCCCGGAGAGCACGCCCTGGGCGGCGAAGTGGACGGCCTGCTGGGAGGAGCCGCACTGCCGGTCGACGGTGGTGGCGGGCACGGAGTCGGGGAAGCCGGCCCCGAGCCAGGCGTAGCGGGTGGTGTTCATGGCCTGCTCGCCGACCTGGTCGACGGTGCCGCCGATGACGTCGTCGACGAGCGCGGGGTCGATGCCGCTGCGTCGGACGAGGGCGCGCAGGGTGTGCGAGAGGAGGGCGACGGGGTGGACGTGGGACAGGGCTCCGCCCGCCTTGCCCTTCCCCATCGGGGTCCGGACGGCTTCGACGATGACGGCGTCACGCATGACAGGCTCCTGAGTGGGAGAAGTGGACCGACACTCATCGGTAACCTAGCTCAGTGAGTAGGTTTTTCAAACCCTCTCGCCCGTGAGTGGGTCCTGTTTCCAAACCCTTCACTCGGCCGCTGCCCTAGGCTGACCCCATGAAGGCCGCCCCCCGCCCCTGCTCGATCGCCGACACCCTCGCGCTGGTCGGCGAGAAATACGCGCTCCTCGTGCTCCGCGAGGTGTTCCTCGGCGTGCACCGCTTCGACCGCATCGCCCGCAACACGGGCGCGCCCCGCGACATCCTCACCGCCCGCCTCAAGCGGCTCGTCGAGGCCGGGATCCTGGAGAAGGTGCCGTACAGCGAACGGCCGCCGCGCTACGAGTACCGCGCCACGGCGGCGGGCGCGGAGCTCCAGCCGGTCCTCGTGACGCTGATGGCGTGGGGCGACCGCCACCTCAACGCGGACGCCCGCCCCGTCGTCCTGGAACACGACTGCGGCGAGGTCCTCAGCCCCCGGCTCGTCTGCGCGCACTGCGGCGGCGAGGCCGACCGCGGCAGCCTCCGCCACCACGTCAGGTCGCCCGGCTGGACCACCACGGGCCCGGTGGAGACCGGCCCGGACGGGGTCGAGATCTGATCACCTGCCCGTCATCTTGGGACGGTACGCTGCGCACGACCTTCTGACCGCACACGTACATAACGGGACGGCCCTAGCCCCATGAGTTGGTTCGAATCGTTCATCCTCGGGCTCGTCCAGGGACTGACGGAGTTCCTTCCCATCTCCTCCAGCGCGCACCTCCGTCTCACCGCCGCCTTCGCCGGCTGGGAGGACCCGGGCGCGGCCTTCACCGCGATCACCCAGATCGGCACGGAGACCGCTGTCCTCATCTACTTCCGCAAGGACATCGCCCGGATCGTCTCGGCCTGGTTCCGCTCGCTCACCGACAAGGCGATGCGCTCCGACCACGACGCCCAGATGGGCTGGCTGGTGATCGTCGGATCGGTCCCGATCGGCGTCCTCGGCGTCACGTTCAAGGACCAGATCGAGGGCCCCTTCCGCGACCTGCGGCTGATCGCGACGACCCTGATCGTGATGGGCATCGTGCTCGGCGTCGCGGACCGGCTCGCCGCCCGGGACGAGATCGGCGGCCGCCACCGCGTGGTCCGCGAGCGCAAGACGCTCAAGGACCTCGGCGTGAAGGACGGCCTGATCTACGGCTTCTGCCAGGCGATGGCCCTGATCCCGGGCGTCTCCCGCTCCGGCGCCACGATCTCCGGCGGCCTCCTCATGGGCTACACCCGCGAGGCCGCCGCCCGCTACTCGTTCCTGCTCGCCGTCCCCGCCGTCCTCGCCTCCGGCGTGTTCGAGCTCAAGGACGCCGGCGAGGGCCACGTCTCCTGGGGCCCCACCGTCTTCGCCACCCTCATCGCCTTCGGCGTCGGCTACGCGGTCATCGCCTGGTTCATGAAGTTCATCACCACCAAGAGCTTCATGCCCTTCGTGATCTACCGGATCCTGCTCGGCATCCTGCTGTTCGTGCTGGTCGGCACGGACGTCCTGAGCCCGCACGCGGGCGAGTCGGCGGGCTGACGCGTCACGTCCGGTAGGGCACCCTGGCGATCTCCTCGATGCCGTCCGGGGTGCCCCATTCGTTCTTGCCGAGGCGGGAGAGGGGGCGGAGGAGGGACATCTCGGGGTGGCCGTCGACGAGGACGGAGTCGTCGATGGCGGCGTGGAGGACGCGGCCGAAGACGACGGTGGAGTCGCCGATGCGGAGGGTGCTGTGGAGTTCGCATTCGAGGGCGACGGGTGAGAGGGCGACGCGCGGGGGCTTGACGCGGAGGCTGGGCTCCCGCTCGACGCCGCAGGCGTCGAACTCGCTGATGCCGCGGGGGAAGTCGGTGGCGGTGGCGTTGATCTGCTCCAAGAGCGGCTGGGGAGCGAGGTTGACCACGAACTCGCCCGTCTCCTCGACGTTGCGCAGCGAGTCCTTGCGGCCGACGGAAGTGAACTGCACCACCGGGGGGTTGACCGAGGCGATGGTGAAGAAGGAGTGCGGGGCGAGGTTGTCCGTGCCGTCGGCGGAGGTCGTGGAGACCCAGGCGATCGGCCGGGGGACCACGGTGGCGGTGAGCAGCCGGTAGAAGGAGGGGCCGTCGCTCAGGTCGGGGTCGATGTTCACACGCATGTCGGACAGTATGACCGCGCTCCGGAACTCCCCTGACGCACGCCCCTTGGCCCCGGGCCCCCTCTGCCGGACACTGAGCCGATGACGCAGCGCGTGGACCTCGCGACCGTGATGGACCGACTGGCCGTCGACGACCTGGTCTCCGGGTACGCGGCAGCCGTGGACGACGCCGACTGGGCCGCCTACCGGGCGCTGTTCGGCCCGGGCGGCCGGGCCGACTACCGGGGGTCGGGCGGGATCGAGGGGCCGGTCGCCGAGGTGGCCGACTGGCTCGCCGAGACGATGACCCTGTTCCCCGTACGCCAACACCTCATCGTGAACCGGCGGGTCCTCTTCCGTGAACCGGGCGGCTATCCGCAGCCGGGTGACGAGGCGGACGTCCGCGCCGACTACGTCAACCCGATGCGCTTCGCCTCCGGCGAGGACTTCGTCTGCGGCGGCCGCTACGCCTTCACCGCACGCCGCACCGCCGACGGCTGGCGCCTCCACTCGGTCGTCGTCGACGAGCGGTGGCGCCACCACCGCTGACGCCCGGACGCACGACACCGGCGATCCACGGCTCGCGGGCCCCGGCCCGCGCCGCGGAGGATCCTGGAATTCCGGAGCGCGGACACGGGAGGAAGCGACGGGAGGCACGTCATGTGTGGTCCGTTCGGGAGCAGCCGCGGAGGCCGGACCGGGGGCGCGGACCGGGGCGCGGGCCGCGACCGAGGAGGCGCCGAAGGCCTCGGCGACGGCCGGAGCGCGCGCCGCGCCGCGGGCCGTTCGACACTCGCCGTCGGCTGCGGCGCCCTGCCCGCACTCGCCTTCCCCGCTCCCGGACTCTGGTGGTGGGCGTACCTGGCGCTCGTGCCGTGGCTGCAACTGATCCGTACGGCACCGGGGGCCCGCCGTGCCGGTCTCGACGGCTGGTTCGGCGGCATCGGCTTCGTGCTGGCCCTGCACCACTGGCTGCTGCCGAGCCTGCACGTGTTCCTGCTCCCCCTCGCCGCACTGCTCGGCCTGCTGTGGCTGCCGTGGGGGTGGCTCGTACGGGCCCTGCTCGGCAACACCCCGTCGGTGCTCCGGGCGACCGTGGCGCTGCTCGCGGTGCCCTCGGGCTGGCTGCTGGTCGAGCTGGCCCGGTCCTGGGAGGGTCTCGGCGGACCGTGGGGGCTCCTCGGCGCGAGCCAGTGGCAGGTCCCGGCGGCGCTGCGGCTCGCCTCGGTCGGCGGGGTCTGGTCGGTGAGCCTTCTGGTGGTGGCCGTGAACACGGCCGTGGTCCTCCTGGTGGCGGCGCCCGGGCCGCGTTCCGTCGGGGTCGCGGGGCTCGCCGCCTGCGCCCTGGCGGCGGGGACGGCGTTCTGGGGCGTGCCGGCCCCGCGCGAGACCGGGACGGTACGGGTCGCCCTCGTACAGCCGGGCGTGTTCGGCGGATCCGACGGGCCCGAGCAACGCCTCGCGCGGGCCGAGGTGCTCACCCGTTCCCTCGTCGGGCACCGGCTCGACCTGGTCGTGTGGGGCGAGAGCGGAGTGGGCGCCGATCCGACGGGCGACCCGGTGCTCGCGGCCCGGCTCGCCGCGCTGTCGCGCGCGGTGGACGCACCGCTCCTGGTGAACGTGGACGCGCGGGGTGCCGACCGTCCCGGCATCCACAAGAGCGCCGTCCTGGTCGGCCCGGCGGGGCTCACCGGCGACCGCTACGACAAGATGCGGCTCGTCCCCTTCGGCGAATACCTCCCCGCGCGCGGTCTCCTCGGCTGGGTGACGTCCGTCGGCCGCGCCGCCGACGAGGACCGGCGGCGCGGGGCCGAGCCGGTGGTGATGTCCCTGCCTGCCCGGGACCCGGGCGCCGCCCCGCTCCGGGTGGGACCGCTGGTCTGCTTCGAGTCGGCCTTCCCGGACATGAGCCGCCGGCTGGCCCGCGACGGCGCCGCCCTCCTGGTCGTGCAGTCGGCGACCAGTACCTTCCAGGACAGTTGGGCGCCTGCCCAGCACGCCTCGCTCGCGGCCCTGCGGGCGGCCGAGACGGGCCGGCCCGTCGTCCACGCGACGCTGACCGGGATCAGTGCCGCGTACGGTCCCGACGGGCGCCGGATCGGCCCCGTGCTCGGCACCGAGGCGAGTGCCGCCGTCGTGCGCGAACTGCCGCTGTCGGAGACGACGACGGCCTATGCCCGCTGGGGCGACCGGCCCTTGTACGGTGCGCTCACGGTGGTCGGTGCGGTGGCCGCCGCCGGGCTCTCCGGCGTGTTCAGGACGCCTGGGCGAGTGCCTCGGTGACGACGCGCTCGCACAGTTCGTGGGTCAGGAGGGCGTCGCGGGCGCTGAGGACCCGGCCTTCGCGCACGGTGTCGAGGAAGGCGAGGACGGCCTGCTCGATGCCGCGCTGACGGGCCACCGGGACCCAGTCGCCGCGCCGGCGGACGGTCGGCTGGCCCTTGTGGTCGACGACGTCGGCGAGGTTGAGGACCTGGCGCTTGGTGTCCTGACCCGAGACCTCGAGGACCTCCTCGGTGGAGCCGTTCATCCGGTTCATCATGCCGATGGCGGTGAAGCCGTCGCCGGAGAGCTGGAGCACGACGTGGTGCAGGAGCCCGTCGCGGAGCCGGGCGCGCACGTCGACGTGCTCGATCTCGCCCGGGATGAGGAAGCGCAGGGTGTCGACGACGTGGATGAAGTCGTCGAGGACGAAGGTGCGGGGGTCCTCGGGCAGCCCGATCCGGTTCTTCTGCATCACGATCAGGTCGCGCGGGTGGTCGAGGCACTGGGCGTAACTCGGGGCGAGGCGCCGGTTGAAGCCGACGGCCAGGGACACCGCGCGCTTCTCGGCGAGTTCCACGATCCGCTCGGAGTCGGCGTACTCGTACGCGAGGGGCTTGTCGACGTAGGTGGGCACGCCGGCGTCGAGGAGGCGGGTGGCGATCTCGGCGTGGGCGGCGGTGGACGCGTGGACGAACGCCGCGTCGAGTCCGGCGGCGAGCAGCGAGTCGAGGTCCCCGTGCCGCTGTCCGGCGGGCAGGTGAAGGGTGTCGGCCACCCGGTCCAGGGTCGCGCGGGTGCGGGTCTGGAGGTGGAGTTCGGCGCCCGGAAGGGTGGAGAGGACGGGGAGGTAGGCCTTCTGCGCGATGTCGCCGAGTCCGATGCAGCCAACCTTCACGGGATCTCCCTTGTCGTCGTTCACCGGTCCCGGCCGATCGGGCGGGCCGTTCGCGCTGGTCAGCTTACGCGGGGCCGCTGTGCGTCCCCGGCGGCCCGGCTCGGCCCGACGGGCGGGTGCCAGTCGCAGATGCCGTCGAAGCCGCGCAGGACGAGTCCGGGGCCGAAGCGGGAGACACCGCTGACGAGGGCGGCGCGCAGGGCGACGGCGGGACGGGCCGAGAGCATGGTGATCGCGCCGGTGCGGGCGGCCTTGCGGACGATGGCGGTGGTGCGCGGCAGCCGGTCGGCGGTGTACGCGGCGAGGGCCCGGCTCGGCAGGAAGTCGGGGGCGGCGCAGGCGTGGTGGGCGAGGACGACGGCGTCCTCGACGGCCTGGTTCCCGCCCTGGCCGAGGCTGGGCATCATCGCGTGCGCCGCGTCGCCGAGCAGGGCCACGCGCCCCCGGTGGAAGGCGGGCAGGGGGTCCGGCAGGTGGTGGACGTCGTGCCGCAGGACCCGGTCGGGGGCGACGCCCGCGAGGATCTCGGGGACGGGGTGGTGCCAGTCCCCGAAGAGGCGCAGGAGTTCGGCCCGCTCGTCGTCGGGCGCGTGGGCGTCCGCCGGTGCCACGGCCATGGCGTACGCGTAGACCCGGCCGTCCTTGAGGGGCTGGCTGCCCCAGAGCCGGCCGGCTCCCCAGGTCTCGTGCGGGGCGAAGGCCCGTGCGGGGCCGGGGACGACGACGCGCCAGCTGGTGGCGCCGGAGTAGCGGGGGCCCGGGTGGTCGGGGAAGAGCGTGCGGCGGGTCGCCGAGTGGATGCCGTCGGCGGCCAGGACCAGTTCGGCCTCGAGTTCGGCCCCGGACTCGTCCGCGAGTCCGCCCGGGCACCCGTTCCCGGCTGCCGAGAGGGTGACGCGGGCGGGTCGGTGGTCGTCGCCGGGGTCGGTGACGGCGGCGCGCACCCCGGTGCGGACGGCTTCCGCGGGGAGGGCGGAGGTGAGGATCTCGACGAGGGTGGCCCGGTGGAGGAGGACCAGGGGTCCCCCGAAGCGGTCGGCGGCCGCCCGGGAGTCGGTGCGGGCGAGCCAGCGGCCGCCGGGGGTGCGCATGCCGCCGTCGCCCTGCCAGGCGGAGAGCGAGCGGACGCGGTCCCCGAGCCCGATGACGTCGAGGGCGCGCTGCGCGTTGGGCGCGAGGCCGATGCCGGCGCCGACGGGGGCGAGGTCGGCGGCTCGTTCGAGGACGGTGACGTGCCAGCCGCGCTGGTGCAGGGCGACGGCGGCGGTGAGCCCGCCGATGCCGGCTCCGACGACGACGGCGCGGTGCTGTTCCATGACTGCTCCCCGGATCAGGTGACTACAGGTGTAGTGAGTCCGACCCCCTGACCGTACTACAGGTGTAGTCACCTTGGTGGTCGCCGGTAGGTTGTCCCCATGAGTTCAGCCCCCGCCTCGATCCCGGCCCCGGAGCCCATCGCGTCCCGCGCCGACCGGATCGGCGACGCCGCCCTCACCCTCCTCGTCGAGCGCGGGATGCGCGGCCTGACCCACCGCGCCGTGGACGAGCAGGCGGGACTTCCGCAGGGTTCGACCTCCAATCACGCGCGCACCCGGCAGGCCCTCCTGGAGACGGCCGTACGGCGCCAGGTACAGCGGGAGTCGGAGGTCCTGACCCCCCACGAGATCCCGGGCCCGGAGAGCGGAGGGGCGGCGCTCCTCGACGCGCTCGCCCTCGCGCTGCACCGCTACCTCACCGACCACCGTTCGCTGCTGGTATCCCGGTACGAACTGGCCCTGGAGGCCACCCGCCGCCCCGAGCTGCGGAGCTTCTTCGACACCGCAGGCTCGGCCTTCCACACCCCGCTGATCGCGATGATGACGGCGGCCGGCTCCCCCGAGCCCGAACGGCACGCCCTGTCGCTGATCGCCTGGTGCGAGGGGCTGATGTTCTCCTGCGCGGCGGGCTCCTTCCACGCCTCCGTGCCGAGCCTCGCGGAACTGCGCACCGGCTTCGCCGAGTTGCTCGGCGGGATGCTCGGAAGCCGGCCCGCCGGGTAGGGATGCCCCGCCGCTCGTCCCCGGCCCGAGCAGGACCCCTCCCGGGCCGGCGGCGGAGGCGCTGGGCGCCGGCGCCCGGACCCGGCGCGCGCTCCGGACGACCGCGAAACGCCTGGCGCCCCCCGTGATCATGAGAGACGATGCCGCGCATGACCACCGAACGCACCGAGACCACCACCCGCGTCGCCCCGTCCACCACCTCGGGCGAGCGGGAGGCGCTGGAGCAGTGGCTCGACTTCCACCGCGTCACCCTCGCGCGGAAGTGCGAGGGGCTCGACGACGCCCAGCTGCGCACCCCGTCCGCTCCGCCCTCGGACCTCAGCCTCCTGGGCCTCGTCCGGCACATGGCCGAGGTCGAACGCGGCTGGTTCCGCCGCGTCCTGGCCGGCGAGGACGCCCCCTGGATCTACTCCACCCAGGAGGACCTCGACCGGGACATCCGCGTCACGGACGCGGACACCTACGAGGACGCCTACGCCACCTGGCAGGGCGAGATCGCCCGCGCCCGCACCCTGGCCGCCACCCGCGACCTCGACGACCTGGGCCTGGGCGAGTACCGCACCGGAGAGCGCTTCAACCTCCGGTGGATCTACCTGCACATGATCGAGGAGTACGCCCGCCACAACGGCCACGCGGACCTGATCCGCAAGCGCGTCGACGGCGCGACCGGCGACTGACCGGCCGTCGGCCTCCGGTCGGCCGCCGTCCCTCGGCCGACCGGTCGCGACGGCCCGGCAGCGGCCTGCGCCGGAACCCGCCCGGCTCGCCGGGACGGCCGGGGTCCACGGGTCCGCCGGTCAAGGCCGGGCCCGCGACGGCACCCGTGCGGGGCATTCCCCGTCGGTAGGGGTACGAAGATCGCCACCGGGGCGCCAGAGTTGCGCGGGTGCATGGAACCCGAACCACAGCGAAGATCCTGGTCGGGGCGGCGGTGGCCGCTCTGGCCGGCTGCGTCTCGGTGGACGCGCCGCCCACGGCGCCCGTCCCCGCGCCCGCGGCCGAGACGGTGACCCCCGCCCCGGAGGTGGCACCGCAGATCGTCGACGGCCCGGCCCTGGAGGCCCTGGAGGCTGCGCTCCCCGCTCCCCCGCCGTCCGCGGCGCCCCGCGCGACCCCACCGCCCGACGAGCACCGGAGGGCGGCGGCTCCGCCCCGGCCCGGGGTGCCCCGCCCCGACGCGGCACCGCCGAAGCGGGAGCATCCGCACCCGGCGGTCCGCCCGGAGGTGCCCGAGCTGCCCGAGCTGCCGGACCTGACCGCCCTGCCGAAGGACCCGCGGGTCCCCCACCCGGACGTCTGCGGCCTGGGCGAGCGGCACGGGGGCTGGGACCCGAAGGGTGACCCGTCCAGGATCTGCCGCGACGCGTACGGCCGGTGAGCCGCCCGCGTCAGTCGCCCCGGAGCCGCAGCTCCAGCCGCTCGATGGCGGCCCGCACCCCGTTCCCGTAGCCGTCGTCCTCCAGCGTCTCCGAGGCCGCGCGGGCCCGGTCCAGGTGGACCCGTGCGGCGTCGGGACGCTGGAGCTTGGCGTAGTCGGCGGCGAGGTTGAGGTGGAGCGAGGGGTAGAGGGCCCGCAGCGCGACGGCCGAGCCGTGGGCGGCGAGCCGTTCCTCGGCGAGGCCCTCGGCGGCGCCGAGGGCCCGGAGGTCCCAGGCCAGCTCGGTGTCCGGGTCGTCCTGGGCGTCCGCCAGGTAGTGCGCGAGGGTGCACCGGTGGAGCGGGTCCCCGTCCGGGCCGATCTCCTGCCAGAGCAGCCCGAAGCGGTTCCTGGCCTCCTCGCGGTCGCCGCCGTGGAGCAGCATCAGGGCCTGCCCGATCCTGGTCATGACCCCGTCGTCGGACACCTGCTGCTGCTCGGTCACCGCGATCTCCACCCGCTCATCCACTGGGAGGGCCGACGCTAGCCGCCCCGGACCCGGATCGGGCCGAGGCTCAGCCGAGGTCGGGGATGCGCCAGTCGATCGGCTCGTGTCCCTGGGCCGCGACGGCCGCGTCGATCTGGGTGAAGGGCTGCGATCCGAAGAACTTCTTCGCGGACAGCGGAGAGGGGTGGGCGCCCTTCACGACCACGTGCCGCTCCTCGTCGATGAGCGGCAGCTTCTTCTGCGCGTAGTTGCCCCAGAGGACGAAGACGGCGGGGTCGGGCCGCGAGGCGACCGCGGTGATCACCGCGTCGGTGAACTTCTCCCAGCCCTTGCCCTTGTGCGAGTTCGCCTCGCCGGACCGGACCGTCAGCACGGCGTTGAGCAGGAGGACGCCCTGCTGGGCCCACGGCATCAGATAGCCGTTGTCCGGGATGGGGTGGCCGAGCTCGGCCTGCAGCTCCTTGTAGATGTTCCGCAGGGAGGGCGGCGTCTTCACGCCGG
Organism: Streptomyces sp. NPDC043176; assembly: GCF_056436715.1. Taxonomy (NCBI): domain Bacteria; kingdom Bacillati; phylum Actinomycetota; class Actinomycetes; order Kitasatosporales; family Streptomycetaceae; genus Streptomyces; species Streptomyces sp. NPDC043176. The sequence continues at coordinate 190,160 of NZ_JBWKCA010000002.1, read as the reverse complement.
GCCGGACGGAGAAGCAGAGGCCGTGCCCCTGGCCCTCGCCGTGGTAGGGGTCCTGACCGAGGATCAGGACCTTCACCTTGTCGTACGGAGTGGCCTCGAGGGCCGCGAAGACCTCGTCCTTCGGGGGGAAGACCGGCCCGGCGGCGCGCTCCTCCTCGACGAACTCGGTGAGCTGTGCGAAGTACGGCTTCTGCAGCTCGTCGCCGAGAACACCCCGCCAGGATTCGGGCAGCATGCTGGTGTCGGTCACGGTCAACAACCTCCGGTGGACGTTCCTGTTTCTCCGTCCGAGAACCTACCGGGGGCCACTGACAGCGGCCCCCGGCGGCCTTCTACCAGCTGGCCCTGCGGTACAGCTCCCACAGCTGCATGACCGTCTGCGGGTCGAGCGCGCGCTCGCCGCCGCCGATGTCCTCGCCGGCCGCGATGTACAGCTTGCCCTGCCACAGCGGCAGCAGGCGGACGTCCTGGACCATGATCTCCTGGGCCTCCACGAACTCGTCCGTGACCGTCCCGCGGTCGCTGTCGCGGCGGGACTTCGGGAGGAGCTCGTTGGTGATCCGCGGGCTGACGTACGGCGTGCCGAGGACGTTCTCCTTGCCGACGAACGGCGCGACGAAGTTGTCCGGGTCCGGGAAGTCGGGGAACCAGCCGCGGCCGAAGACCGGGTACTGCCCCTTCTGGTAGCCCTCCTGGAACTCCTTCCAGGGCTTGCCCTGGAGGGTGATCTTGAAGAGGCCCTGCTCCTCCAGCTGCCGCTTGAGCTCGGCGAACTCGGCGGCCGTCGAGGAGCCGTACCGGTCGGTGGTGTACCAGAAGGTCAGCTCGACGGGCTCGTCGATGCCCGCGTCGCGGAGGATCTTCTTGGCCTTGGACGCGCTCGGCGAACCGAAGCGGTCGAAGAACTTGGTGGTGTGGGCGGCGACGCCCTTGGGCACCATGGAGTACAGCGGCTCGGCGGTGCCCTGGTAGACCTTGTTGACCAGCTCGTCGCGGTCGACGAGCTGGGCGATCGCCTTGCGGACGGGGAGCTTGGCGACCGAGGGGTCCTGGGCGTTGAAGACGAGGTAGCGGATGTCGGCACCGGTGGACTCCACGAGCTGGAGGCCCTTGTTCTCGGGCTTGTCGTCCTGGAGCCCGATGACCTCCTCGGCGGTGAGGCCGCGGTAGGTGGCGTCGATCTCGTCCTTCCTCAGGGCGGCGACCATGGCGTCGGAGTCGTCGAAGTACCGGATCGTCACGCCGCCGTTCTTGCGGTCGGCGAATCCCTTGTAGCTGGGGTTCTTCGTCAGCTCCGCGGTCTTGCGCTCCTCGTACGAGTCGAGGACGTACGGGCCGGAGCCGACGATCTTGCCGTCCTTGCGGAGCTTGTCGGCCGGGTACTCGGCCGGGTCCACGAGCGACATGGCGGGGGTGGCGAGGACGTACGGGAACGTGGCGTCCGGCTTGTTGAGCCGGAAGACGACGGTGCGGTCGCCGACGGTCTCGATCTTGTCGAGCGAGCCGAGCATCCCGTTGGGGCCGCCCTCCTGGTCGATCGTGCGGATGCGCTCGATCGAGTACTGGACGGCCTTGGCGTCCAGTTTGTGCCCGTTGGAGAAGGTCAGGCCCTCGATGAGCTTGCATTCGAAGACCCGGCTGGAGGTGTCCGAGAACTTGCAGTCGGCGGCATCCGACTGCGGGGTCGTACTGCCGGTCGGGAAACTCACCAGGGTCTGGAAGACATTCCGGAAGAGCTCCCAGGAATTGTCCCAGGCGGCGGCCGGATCAAGCGTGGTAGGAGAACTCGTCGTACCGATGACGATCCTCTGATCCCCGGCGGAATCACTGTCCGAGAAGACACCGCATCCGGACACCAGGGATATGGACACAAGGGCTGCAGCGGCCTGCAGACTGGTCCGGTTGAACACGTGCACGCTCCTCGTTCAGCCAGGGGTCGGCCGACGATACCGCAGCACCCCGTCAGGTCAATGTCTGAGTCCGACGGGGCACTTGAGGCATTCAACGTATAACCGGGGTCAATCCGGACACTAATTTCCGGAAAGTGTCCGGTTATCGGTCACCCGACTCCGGCGTTCAGGAAAATCCCGCCGTCGACGACGAGGGTCTGGCCGGTGATCCACTCGGACTGGGACGAGGTGAGGAAGGCGGCGGCGCCGCCGATGTCCTGCGGCTCGCCGAGCCGGCCGAGCGGATAGGCCGCGGCGGCCTCCGCCTCCCGCCCCTCGTAGAGGGCCTGCGCGAATTTCGTCTTCACGACGGCCGGGGCGATGGCGTTGACCCGGACGAGCGGCGCGTATTCGTGCGCCAACTGCAGCGTCAGGTTGATCATCGCGGCCTTGCTCATGCCGTACGCGCCGATGAAGGGCGAGGCGGACACGCCGGCGATCGACGCGATGTTCACGATCGCGCCGCCGTTCTCCTTCTGCCAGGCGTGCCAGCTGCGCTGGGCGAAGCCGAGCGCGGACACCACGTTGGTCTCGAAGACCTTGCGGGCGACCCCGAGGTCGAGATCGGCGATGGGTCCGAAGACCGGGTTCGTGCCGGCGTTGTTGACCAGGAAGTCCAGCCGGCCGAAACCGTCCATCGCCGCCTCGACCGCGGCGGCCTGGTGGACCTCGTCGTGCGCCTTGCCCGGGACGCCGATCACCCGGTCGGCGCCGAGCCTCTCGACGGCCTCCTTGAGGGCCTCCTCGCCACGCCCGGTGATGACGACCCGGTCGCCGCGGGCGACCAGCGCCTCGGCGACGCCGTAGCCGATGCCCCGGCTCGCGCCGGTGACGAGGGCCACCTTGCCGGAGAGCTCCGGCCTTTCGTTCGCGGTCATGTCCGCCTCCTCCTCTCGCTGCTGCCGTGCGTCAGTTGAGCGGGCCGCCGGCCACGTACATGACCTGGCCGGAGACGAAGCCCGCGTCGTCGCCGGCGAAGAAGGCGATCGCGTTGGCGACGTCCTCCGGGCGGCCGACCCGCTGGACCGGGATCATGGAGGCGGCGGCGGCCTGGAACTCCTCGAAGCCCATGCCGACGCGCTCGGCGGTCTGCGCGGTCATCTCGGTGACGATGAAGCCCGGCGCGACGGCGTTGGCGGTGATGCCGAACTTGCCGAGCTCCTTGGCCAGGGTCTTCGTCAGACCCTGCAGACCGGCCTTGACCGCGGAGTAGTTCGCCTGGCCGCGGTTGCCGAGGGCCGACGAGGAGGAGAGCGACACGATCCGGCCGAAGCCCGCGTCCACCATGTGCTTCTGACAGGCCTTCGCCATCAGGAAGGCGCCCTTGAGGTGTACGTTCATGACGAGGTCCCAGTCGGACTCGGACATCTTGAAGAGCAGGTTGTCGCGGAGCACGCCGGCGTTGTTGACGAGGATCGTCGGCGCGCCGAGCTCGGCGGCGATCCGCGCGACGGCGGCCTCCACCTGGGCGCTGTCGGAGACGTCGCAGCCGACCGCGAGGGCGGTGCCGCCCGCTGCGGTGATCTTCTCGACGGTGTCCTTGCAGGCAGCCTCGTCGAGGTCGAGTACGGCGACGGCGCGGCCCTCGGCCGCCAGGCGGAGCGCGGTGGCGGCTCCGATGCCCCGTGCGGCACCCGTGACGACGGCTACGCGCTGCTCGGTGGTGGACATGCTTGGTTCTCCTCGCCCTTGGATCGTCCCTGGTGGCGGCCGAACCGGTCGCGCGCTCCTGCGTCCCGCACATGAGCGACCGCTTAGTATCGTCCGCAGGACGAGACGCTAGAAGCCCTGGCACCCGGTGTCAACGGCCCACCGGGTGCACCGCGTCACTGCCCGACCACGGACGGGTGCGCTCAGCGGACGAGCAGGTCGAGCAGGCGTTCCACCTCGGCTTCGGGATCGGCCGTCAGCCCCGTGTGCACGGGCCCCGGCTGGACGACGGTGGAGCGCGGCGCGATCAGCCAGCGGAAGCGCCGCCCCGCGTCGTCCCGCGCCGCCTGGCCGGCCGCGTCGCCGCCCAGGCAGACGCCCTCGACCGCGCGCAGCGCGGCCCGGACGCCGGTCACGTCCGCGGTGGGGTCGAGGGCCGCCAGCTTGGCCTCGTCCAGGTGCGTACGGGCGGCCACGAAGGACCGGGCGCGGCAGTAGACGACCACGCCCGCGTTGAAGCACTCGCCGCGTTCGACGCGGGGCACCACGCGCAGGAGCGCGTACTCGAAGACATCGCGGTCGGTCACGTGGTGCTGTCCTTCTCGGTGGAGTGCGGCCGGGGCGCGAGACGGTCCGCGAGCCAGCCGGGCGGCTGCTGGGGGCGGCTCTCGGTCCGCGGGCCGAGCGTGATCCGCTCGTGGATGGTGGCGGCGCGCGGCAGCAGCGCGTCGACGTACGCCGCCCGCACCTCGTCCGTGGTGGCGAAGCCGGGCTCGTCGACCAGCCACTCGTCGGGCACGTCGGCGGCGACCTCCTCCAGGAGTTCCCGGGTGACGAGGGGCGCGAGCTCGGCGGCGGCCGCGGCGACGTCCGGCGAGAACGGGGCGAGCGCGTGGTCCGACGCGTCGTACGGCTTGGCGGCGGAGGCCTGGGCGCCCGGCCAGTTGTGGTGCCAGATCATCGTGGCGCCGTGGTCGATCAGCCACAACTCCCCGTGCCACACCAGCATGTTCGGGTTGCGCCACGACCGGTCGACGTTGTTGATCACCGCGTCGAACCAGACGACCCTGCCCGCCTCCCGCGGGTCCACCTCGTACGCCAGCGGGTCGAAGCCCAGCGACCCCGGCAGGAAGTCCATGCCCAGGTTGAGCCCGCCGCTCGCCTTGAGCAGCTCCTGCACCTCCTGGTCCGGTTCCGACAGCCCGATCACCGGGTCCAGCTGGATGGCGACCAGTTCGGGCACCCGCAGCCCCAGCCTGCGCGCCAGCTGCCCGCAGACGACCTCGGCCACCAGGGTCTTGCGACCCTGCCCGGCTCCGGTGAACTTCATGACGTACGTGCCGAGATCATCGGCCTCGACGATCCCCGGGAGCGATCCACCCTCCCGTAGGGGCGTGACATAGCGGGTCGCTACGACCTCTTGCAACACTTTCCCAGGCCACCCATCTCTTCAACCTTGCAATCCACGGAAGGCTTATCCGGAGCGTAGAGGCCGGGAACACGGGTCGATAGCGCTGGGGAGAATCTGGGGAGTTTCGGCTAGCAAGCTAATCTCCCGCGCTCCCCAAGCAGACCGTCGATGGTGCCGCGCCCCTTGCTGCCGGCCTCCGGCATGAAGTGAGCATAGTAACCGAGAGTGATCGCAGGCGAGGAGTGTCCAAGCCACCGAGCCAGGGTCACAACGGACTCTCCGGCTTCCAACATGATCGAGGCGTAGGTGTGCCGAAGCACATGGAAGCCGTCCTTCGGGGCCGCCGCCCACTGCCAGGCTTTCGCCCCCTCAGCGCGCGACGGGATGACGCCCGCTTTGGCCAAGGCGGGCTTCCAGGTGTAGGTGTTCCATGTGTTCACCGCGACAGCGTTGCCGAAGCGCGTGGTGAGCAGCAGGGAGAACTTCTTCCTCTCCCCTTCCGGCTTCCCCCACGGCAGCTCCACTTCTACCGGCGGGAACGCTTCGATGTGACGCTTGAGTTCCTCGGCTACCGAAGGGGGCAGATCCACCGTGCGGATCTTCTTCCCCTTCGGCAGGGCGAAGTACAGCCTTCCGTGAATCGCCTGTACTTGGCGCCGAACGTGCAGCAGGCCGCGCTCGTAGTCGATGTCCTCGGGACTGAGCCCGAAGACCTCCCCCTGGCGGAGTCCGCACCCCAGGCCGACTACGACGGCGATCCTGTTCCGCTCGCTGATGGCATCGCGGACTCGAAGTGCTGTGTCCATCGGCCACGCGTCGCGCCGCTCCCGTGGCGACTTGGGCCACCGCACGGATTTCGCGTGCATGGGGTTGCGCGCGAGGCGCCTGTCGTCGACGGCCGCTTCCAGGATGGAGGAAAGCTCGGACAGGATGCCGCGCTGGTAGTCGACTGACGAGACTGTCGACTCCAGCTTGGTTATGAACGCGCGCAGATCCGTTGCAGCGATGCTCCTCAGCGGAATCTGGCCCAGGTGCGGGACGATATGGAGACGCCACCTACGCTCCTGGCTGTCCTGGGTTTTCGGAGCACCGCCTCGCCCTGGTGCCCAGTGCATCGCGATGTAGTCGGCCAGCGTGATGGACCCGTCGCGCGGGTCTACGAACTCGCCTCGCTCCTCGTCCGTGGCCGCCCGGCGAAGCCACGCCTTGGCATCCTCCAGCACATCAAAGGATCGGTCTCGAACCCCAGGTATGCCAGCGACCTTGTACCGCTTGCCTTTACCGTAGCGAGCGGTCTTCTCCCTTCTCCCGGTGACCGGATCCTTCTTTTTCTTGAGCCAACGATCCTCGATATAGCCGGCCAAAAAGGTCTCCCTTCAAGAGGATGCGAACGCCCGACCACGTTCGATGTGTCAAGCGCCGGGGTTCCGACGTTGCTGCGGAGCCGCGCTCAGTGGGTTCAAGGCAGGGTTAGAGCGAGAGTCTGCGCGTTCCTGCTCATGGATCCAGGCGTCGAGAGCTGTCCGCCGATACATGACCCGCCCCCGAGGGCCCATGCGGAAGCTTGGCGGCCCCTGCCGTCGGTGCCGCCATACATAAAGCGTGTGCGGTGATATGCCGAGGTACGCAGCGGCGTCCTTTACGTTGAGAAAGCCAGCGCGTACAGCGATAGCGGGGTCAGGCATAGCTGAGGGAGCAAGCAGCGATCGTGCAGGCATAGAGCGCTTCCTGTGAGGGACAGAAGAGAACGGGCTCAGACAGCCCGCGTCCACGACGACTCCACCGCCAAGCACAGTCGAATGCGAACACCTGAATGATCCTGACGATCGCCGGTTTGGCTAACCGGCGATCGTCGGCTATGTTCCGCGCGCCCCGCCGATGAGCTCGCAGTACCTCGGATGGGTTGCCGTCAGTAAGGCAACTGGTACGAGCTCAGGGCCGGTGAGGCACCGTCTGCAACGAGCACCAGCAAACCGTCAGCTACTAGGCGATCCAGATTTCTCGCTACGCGGCGCTCGGGAACATTCACAGCCCGGGCCACATGCCTCCTCGTGGCCCGGGGGCGCCGCAATATGCACGAGAACGGCGCGGTCGCGACCCCAGACACACGGAACTCCTACACAGGAACCACTCCAGGCTGCCAATCGCACAAGCCTGGGATTGCAATCTCTCCCTCCATTCCTGCCGAGCACCTCCACGTCCGACTTGGCGTTTTCGGCATGTTGTACGTTGACATGCTCCCGGCCTAGGTTCCAGTCTCTTGCCGTCAATCCTCGTCTGCCGTAAGCGAATGCCCGCTACCACCCCGCCGGGAAGTCGGCCACTTTGGGCGCGATAAGAATTCCCCGCAAATGAGCATGCGGGGGGGGGCACCGGTCGCGATCCGCAGTCGCTGTCCGCTTTTGCTGTAATGCGGACCGGACGAGGGACTGGTCCAGGGCCAGCCGGGAGGAAGCACCGAACGTTCGGGAAAATCCCCGCATCCTCGCCTGCGGATGCGCCATGATCACGGGCATGCACCCTCGTGACGAAGAGATATGGCGGGCGATCGACCAGGGCCGCCGGCCGATCGACTGGGAGGCGTGGTTCGGTTGCCCGGAGGGTGCCGGCTACCTCTCCCCCGCAGGTCATCAGGTGACCGCACGCGCCGTGGCCGGACTCACCGCGTTCTTCAACAGCCGCTGGCTGCCCAAGGCCGTGATCCCCTCCCCCGCCCCGGGGCGGGCCAGCGACACCTTCGTCGGTCTCGGCCGACACGCCCCGGTGCTCCAGTTCATGAACGGAGCCGCCCCGGGAGCATGGGTGGAAGCAGTGCGGTGGTGGGCCGCATACGCCTATCTGGAGGAAGCCGCGGTGCCGGGCATTGCCTCGGTCAAGCGGGATGCACGCTGCGACGTCACCCTGTCCCGGTTCCTGCATTCCCAGACACAGGCCCGGCTCGCGCTCATGGGGGCGGCCCACGGACTCGGGGTCGAGCTGGAGCCGGCAAAGGCCAGTGGCGGCCCCGGCGATGTTCGTATCGGCCCCGTCTTCATCGAGGTCGTCACCTTCGCCGAAGATCAGAAGTTCCAGGACTACGAAAGGTTCCGCGAGAACGTCCGGGCTCACCTCTTCGCCCTGGACAGGGGCCGTGACATCTACTGGGAAGGTGACCTCCCCGAACTCCTCAGCGGCGGCGACTTCGAAACCTGGAAGAAGCGGACCGAGGAGGCCGCCCAACAGTGCGCGGCCTTGGAGGCCGCGGTCGATGTCCTCAGCAGCGCCGGGAGGCGGCTGACCGTCCACCCCGGCACGGCTCCCCAGGGCACCACCCTGACCGGGGACACCGTGGAGAGCGACCAGGGCAGGCGGCTCCTAAACAAGGTGCACGGCAAGTGCGCCAAAACAGCGGGGGCAGGCACCGCCTGGATCTGGGTGGAGGACCACAGTGGTCTCTTCCACTTCCCGACGCCCTTCGCCGAGATGTCGCTCGCCGCCAAGACCGATGCGCTCGCGGACCTGTTGGGGCCGCTCCTGGCGGAGTACGTCCACGTCGCCGGGATCGTCGTCTCGAACGCGGCCCGCCGACGCCTGCCGCTTCCGCCGAACGAGGACGCGCTCCGCCCCGCCGCACAGGGCTTCCGGCGGGGACTGCCCCTCGACCGGATCCGGGAAACGATCGTGATCCCCCGACGAATCCTTCTGCCTGAACAGACCAGCCTGATCGCCCGAATGTGCGACGCCGAAGCTAATGCGCTCGACTGGGCTCTGGGGAAGCTGGGTGTTCCCCACGGTGTCGCATCGCTGCTGGCCGGCTCCTCGACGCCGCAGCGGGTCTCCCCTCTGTGGACACCGTGAGCTTGCCGAGGCGGTAAGACGGCTTGGAGGCGCCGTGCTTGAGTCATCGGAAAGATGTCGGCCTGAGCGATCTTCGGAAAATCCCAGGTCAGAGCCACGTTCTTTGCTCATCGCCCTACTGGTGGGCGCCCAGAGCGTCAAACGAGCGTCACGGCCCAGTTCGTCCCTTCTACTCGGAGCGGACAGGCTGCCGTGGCCGACTTCCCCGGACGGCCCCTCATAGCTCCACACCAGGCGACGGGCCTACGGGGCCGTACTCTCGGCTTTCTCCAGCCAGTCGGTGTACCAGCGAGCGAACTTCACCGGCATACCTTCATCGTCGAGGAGCGGGGTGAGATCGACATCGTCCACTCGACTATCGGACCAGATCGTGCCGCGGTGTCGGCCACTGACGATCAGCCACTCTCTCTGGGCACAGCTCAGGTGGGAGATCGCGATGGCACCGACGGTGCGCTCCGAAGCAAACATGACAGCCTCCCACCGCTCGTCCCACGCCTCGATGGCGTCGTCGAAGTCCTCGATGTCATCGAAGTCTTCTTCCTCTGGGCGTTGAGCAAGGAGATCGGCGAGCAGCTTCGGGCTCGGGCCCTGGTCGGGAAATGGTTCGGCAAGCCTCGACAGGTCGGCCAGATCCGCGCCGTCGCCTTCCCAACGCCAGCGACCTTGTACGCGCCGAACCGGGAACAGGCCGTACGCGGGGCCGGCGCCACCCGCACCCACGTAAAGCAGGAAGGCCCGGTACTCCTCCGGCAGCCCCACGCCTATCTGAGCTTCAAGTTCGGCAAGCTGGTCCTGGGTCAGCGGCTCCTCCACGACCCACTTGTGCCCTGACGCCCCGAACACCTCGCTGCCCCCCAGGTCCCGCACCCGCCGCCTCAACCCGCCGACGTACGCCTACCCACCACTCATCAGACATGCGGAAACCGTACGTGCAGCCACCGACACCCGGGTTGCAAGCACAGGCGCGCCGTGCAAGTCGTCGACCGGGCACACGAAGTGAACGGCGCTGGACTCCTGGTTCCCGGAGATGCTCCGCGTGCGGTGAGTTAACACGTGAGAAGCCGCGTCGCTGACGGCGGAGCCAGGGGGGCACCGCTCTTCACGCCATGGGGCCCGAGTCATAGGATTCTCCAATCAGGGGGTCGGCGGGACTGGAGCAGCCGGAGGGCACCACTCTCTCGGGAGTGGCTTCGCCCTGGGCTTGTGCGGCTTCATTAGGGCACATCGCTTCTCGGAGGCCCAGTGAGAGAACACGAGCAGCTAGGACGAGAGTGGCAAACCCGAGTGCTTTTGGTGGCGGTGAAGAGCTGGAGCGGTTCAAAGCGATCTTGGCCAACTGGCGGACGTCACTCGTCGACCTGAGTGGCCGCAATCGGCTCCTCAACTTCAGGCACACCAAGGCGGCGACCCTGGAGATCGCGCATCCGTCGGCCGAGGAACTCATCGAGGGTCTGGAACGCGGCTGGGACTTCGCGCCGCTGCCCGACGAGGAGCCCGCCACCGAGGACTCTGAGGGGGGCCAGGCGCAAACACGCTTCGCCGAACGGCATGGTGCCGCGTACGGGATCGTCACCCAGAAGACGACGGGCCCGGCGCTCCTTCGTGCGCTGACAAGCCTGCGCAGCAAGTCCACCCAACTCTTCAACGACTACGGTCTGTGGACGCTCCAGTTGGGTGTCGGCATCCTCCGCTGGCGTGAGGACGGCGCATCGACGAGCAGCGATGCGCCCCTCCTCCTTCTTCCCGTGCGTATCGAGCGACTGGCCAACGGACGTATCCGCCTGGTGGCCAACGACGACGAGGAACCGCGTCTCAACCCTGCGCTCAAGGTCAAGCTGGAGCAGTTCCACATCGACTGGTCGCCCGTCACGGAACAGGATCCGACGAACCTCGACGCCGTGATCGACGCGGTCAACACCGCGGTGGCGGGGAAATCGGGCTGGGAGGTTTCGAGGCGCGTGGTTCTGGCGCTCTTCGCCTCCCACAAGGAGTCGATGTACCAGGACCTGCTGGACAACGAGGCCCGTATCCTGAAGAGCGATCTCGTACGGGCAGTGGCGCTCGGCCCCAAGGCAGGACTGGCGTCGGACCGCTTCGACTTCGAAGAGATCGACGCCGACCGGATCGACGAGCTCAGTCCGCCGGAGGACAGCCCGCTCGTCCTCGATGCCGATGCGTCGCAGCGGCAGGCCGTCGCGGCCGCTGTCGCAGGGCGGTCCTTCGTGCTCGACGGCCCGCCAGGTACGGGCAAGAGCCAGACGATCACCAACATGATCGCCGGTCTGATGCACGCGGGACGCAGCGTGCTGTTCGTCAGTGAGAAGGCTGCCGCGCTCGACGTGGTGCTGGATCGGCTGAAATCCGTTGGTCTCGACTCGTACGCCCTTCCTCTTCACAGCCACAACACCAGCCGCCGAGCCGTCGCTCAGGAGCTGGGAAGGGCCCTGGAAGAGGAGCCGCGAGCCCCACGGCTCTCCCAGGAGGCGGTCGCCCGAGCCCGCGAGGCGCGCGAGGCCCTCAGCGCCTATGCCGAGGCGATGAACGAGATCCGCCAGCCACTCGGCCAGAGCCTGCACGATGTGATCGGCAGGGTCGGGCAGCTGTCCGAGGCGCACGTGGCCTTCCTGGCTTCGGATGCGGACGGCGGTGCCCGCAAGCAGAAGGTGTTCGACGCCGCAGCAATCAGCGGACAGGACCTGCACTTCGTCATCGAGGCGACGAAGGCCATCGCCGGTGCCTGGCAGGCGGTCGCCGATCCGTCTTTTCCCTGGCGTGACCTGAAGGCCGGAAGTCCCCATCCCCGACCGGCGCTCGACCAGGCCATGGCCGCACGGGACGGGCTTGCCGCGGCGGTGGCGCACTACCAGGATCTCTCGCAAGACGGCGAGCCGATCGATGAGGAAGGTGGCGTCCGTCGGCTCATCGACCTCCTCGCGCTGATCGAGTCACGCCGCCCGGTGCCCGAGACATGGCTGACCAGTGCCGACTTCGCCGACACGGTGGAGAGCCCGGTCGACGACTTCGTCTCCGCTCTCAAGAAGGTGGTCAGAGCGCAGGCCACGGCCCGCTCCGTGGCAGGGGACCGCTGGGAGGAACTCTCACCGCGTCTCACTCCCGCGCCGAGCGAAGCCGAGCGCGCCCTGGCCACTCTCTCTCCGGCCGGTATCGATCCCTCCGAACTGTCGGAGGAGCACGCAAACGAGCTGGCCCACGAGTTCGAGACGACCGCGGACAGTCTTGAGCGTACGCACCGCACCCTTGCCGAGGTTGCGCAGCAGCTGGGGCTGAACATCCCGGGCAGCGCTGCGGCAGCGGAAGATCTCTGCGACGTCGTCGCACTGGCGGGAGCCGACCACCAGCCCCTCGAGCAGTGGCTAGTGCCCGGGGGAGCATCCGAGGCGGACAGAGCGGCGGTCAACGTCGTCGCCGACGGTCTGCGCACGTTCTTCGCCCGACGTGACACGGTTCTGTCCGCACAGGCACACGCGATCGTAGAGGCCGGCCCTGGTTGGGCCTCGATTCCCGCCACGCTCAACACGCAACCACCGGCGTCCGAGCAGGACCTTGCCGGACTAGAGCCGGCCGGCCTGGACCTGAGCCCTCTGACACGTACGCAGGCCGCGGGGCTCTCCGATTGGTTCGCGAGCCTGGGGGCGACCCTCGAATCCGCCGAGCGGCATGCCGCAGCCACGGCCAGGCTTCTCGGGCGTGACCGGCCGAGGAGCATGCAGGAGGCCGAAGAGCTGCTCGTCCTCGTGAAGCTGGCCACGGCCCCCCACCGGATGCTGGACACGTGGCTCGCCCCTGAGGTGATGTCTCAGGTGCGGGAAGCCTGCGGGGAGATCACCGACGCCGCGCGCCGGCTAGCTGAGGCCGAGCAGGCTGCGCAGGACGTCTTCAGGCCCGAGACCGCCGTCACCCCCGGGCTGCCGGACTTGATAGGCCGCCTGTCCGAAGGCTCACGCGGAATTGGCGGCCTGCTGTCCAGCGCGGTACGCGCAGACCGCAAGGCACTCGGTGCGTTGACGATCGCGGGCTCGTGGCGCAATGAGCTGTACGCCCGGCTGCCGCACGCCCTGGCCTGGCATACGGCCCACGACCACCTGCGGGCTCTCACCCGTAGGCATGCCGTTCTTCTCGGACGCTACGCGGGGACGGAACTGCCCGACGTGCCTGCTCTGGAGGCGGCACTGGCGCACGCCGGTTCCGTGCACCGGCTCGCGCCGGACACGGTCCTGGACCCGCATAGTCGCGGCCTGATGGCCGCCCAGGTCGCGGACGGTCGTACTCCTGCCCCGGAACTGCTGGAGCACTGCGGGGCCCTGAGCGAGGATCTGGACACCTGGCGGCAGGATTTGGCACGTCCCCGCCTGGCGGCCGTCGCGGACGAGCTCGCCAAGTGCTCTCTGTCCGACGCCGCCCGCTGGCTGCGCGCCCACCTGGATCCACTCGCTCGGGCCGTCGACGTCATCGACACGGTCGCTTCCGTCGGCCGTCGCGACGACGGACCTGACTTCGCGTACACGCTCGCAGGCGCCCGGGCGGCGGTCGGCGCCGCACAGGAGAGCCGGCGAGAGACCGTCAGGTTCGCTTCCGAGGAGGACACTCACCGTCGTCTTTGCGGTTCCTGGTACCAGGGGCTGGACACCGATCCCGCCGAACTGCGTGCACTTTCTTTCGGTGCAGAACAGGGGCCGAGCGGCATCCTCGAACTCCTGCACCGCGCCTGGACCATCCACGAATCCACCCCGGGCACCCGCGCCGACGAGGAGCAGCGCAGGCTGCTCGGTCGGTACGCACCCGACAGCGGCGTCGACACTGCCGCACTGCAGGACGCCCTGGAAGCCGCGCACACCGTTGAGCGGCTGGCGCCGGACACGCTCGCCGACCCCGCCCGACGGGCACGTCTTATCGGCTTCCTAGCGGACGAACGGCCCGTTCCGCACGCCGTTGTGCGACGGACGGAGCCACAGCTCCGTACCGACCTGCGCGCCTGGCAGGAGTACGCCGGTCAGCCGCACCTGGCAGCCGCAGGCGCGCAGCTGCTGGCCGGACCGTTGCACGACGCGGCGCGCTGGCTACGCGCCCACGTCGAACCCTTCGAGGACGCGGCCGACCTCCTCCGCTCTGTGGGGCGCGTCGCCGACGCCGACAGCGGGCTGTCCCTCTCACGGGCTCGCCAGGCAGTGACGGCGGTGGTCGACGCGCGGGCGGTCGTTGCGCGGTTCACCGAGGACGCCCCACGCCACGAGGAGCTGCTCGGTGACCTCTACCAGGGGGCGGCGACCGACAAGGGAGCTGTGCTCGACGCCCTGGACTGGGCCCAGCAGGTACGCAGGACAGCACATGGAGGCCACGGAGCTCCGCTGTCCGCCCCGGCAGCCCGGCTGATGCTGGATGCCCCCGCCGACACGTCCGTGGCCGACCGCCACGACGACTGGCAGCGCCAGCGGGACAACCTCGTCGCCCACTTCGACGCGCAACGCAGCCGTCTTCTGCAGCGCGAGCTCCGGGAGTCGCTGCCCGCTGCCGCGACCTGTCTGTCCCAGCTGGATAACGACCCCTTCGGCCCCGAGGCATGGACCACGTGCTCCGAGGCTCTCAAGCAGTTGCGACGGTACGGCCTGGACGGGCTGCCCTCCCAGCTCGCGCAGCGCGGCGTGTCCGCGGCCGACTTCCCCGCCTCCGTCGAACGCGCCGTCCTTACCGCCTGGATCGAGCGACGCCTCGGGCTCGACGCCCGGCTCAAGCCCATGCGCGCGGCGGACCGTGATCAGCTCGTCGAGCGATTCCGAGACGCGGATCGCGCCCTTGTGGAGGCTGCTCACGCTGAGGTCATCGCGGCGTGTAATGCCCGCCGCCCCCGGAGGACCAACATCGGCCCCGCGGCTGAGTTGCGCCGACAGTCGCAATTGAAACGCCGTCACAAGCCGGTACGGCAGCTGCTGGGTGAGACGCGGGATGTCGTGCGACTCATCAAGCCCTGCTTCATGATGAGCCCCCTGACGGTAAGCCAGTTCCTGCCGCCGGACTTCCGCTTCGACGTCGTCATCTTCGACGAGGCGTCCCAGGTGCTGCCGCAGGACGCGGTGAACTCCGTCTACCGCGGCAGCGCGCTCATCGTGGCGGGCGACCAAAAGCAGCTCCCGCCGACCTCGTTCTTCAGCGCCGGCGGCGACGGCGACGGCGATGACGAATGGGACGAGGAGGGCGCGGACAACTTCGAATCCGTGCTCGACGCCTGCAAGGCCAGCGGCGTGCTGCGTGGCCTGCCGCTGCGATGGCACTACCGGAGCCGCCACGAGAACCTCATCGCCTTCAGCAACAACGATTTCTACGACAACACCATGGTGACCTTCCCGGGTGCGTATGAGCAGAGCCCGGACCTCGGCGTCGAGTTCTTCAAGGCCGACGGTGTCTACGACCGGGGTGGTCGAAGCAACAACCCAGGCGAGGCGGCGGCGGTCGCACAGCGCGTGATCCACCACTTCGCCACCAGGCCGGGGCTCAGTCTGGGCGTGGTCGCCCTGTCCAAGGCACAGGCCGAGGCCATCGAGGAAGCCGTCCAGAAGGCACGAACCACCCGACCCGACCTCGATCGCTTCTTCACCGAAGATCGTCTCGACGGCTTCTTCGTCAAAAACTTGGAAACCGTCCAGGGCGACGAGCGCGACGTCATCATCCTGTCCGTCGGCTACGGTCCGGACCACCGAGGCAAGCTGCTCTCGGCATTCGGCCCCATCAACAGGGACGGTGGCTGGCGCCGTCTCAACGTCGCCGTGACCCGCGCCCGGCGACGTATGGAGGTCGTCGCCTCCTTCCATGGTTCCGAGCTGGCCGACAGTAGCAATAAGAGCGTCCAGCACCTGAAGCGCTACCTCCAGTACGCCGAGCACGGCCCCCACATCCTGGAGACGGCCGCGGCCGACCCGGACGCCGTGCCGGAGAGCCCGTTCGAGGAAGAAGTCCTGGGCGTCCTGCGCGACTGGGGCTACTCCGTACAGCCCCAGGTCGGCGTCGCCGGTTTCCGCATCGACATGGCGGTACGGCACCCTGCCGCCCCAGGCAGCTACGCCCTCGGCATCGAATGCGACGGTGTCATGTACCACTCCTCGCGCGCGGCCCGCGACCGCGACCGGCTGCGGGAGGCCGTACTGCGCGACCTCGGCTGGAATCTGCACCGCATCTGGGGCACGGATTGGTACCGCAACCGCCGGGACGCGATGGCCCGCCTGCGCGCCGCGGTAGAGGAGGCGTGCGCGCGGTACCCGTTTCGGGTGAGACCGGAGGAGCTGGTCAGCGAGGAGGCTCCTGCAGAGGGATCTGCCGCGCCGGACACGACGGTGGACATGGGGCCGTCGGTGACGTTCGTGGCGGTGGACGACGGGCCCCCCGCGTGGAGCCGGGTGTATGAGGAGGTCGTCGACGTTCAACTGATCAACCTGCGGGTCACGTCCGCCAAGCGTCGCGGCATGCGGGATGCGGAGCTGCAAGACCCGGACGCCGTGGGAGTCGTCGCCGACGTTGCCCTCTCCGTGATCAAGGCTGAGGGCCCGATGACGGAGGACCTGATCTTCACCCGGGTCCGTTCGGCCTGGGGCATCTCAAGGGCGGGCGCGGTGGTCCGGGACTCGGTTCGTCGAGCGCTGCGGAGGGTCTCCTCCGCGGGGCAGATCGTGCGAGTCGGCGAGGCGTACGACGTTCCTGGCCGGGAGCTGGCCTTCGCTCGTACTCCGACAGCAACCGTGGCGCGCAAGGTCGGGCAGGTCCCGTCGGTCGAGCGGCGGCTCGTCGTGGGACATGTGGTCGAGGAAAGTCCGGGCGTCCACCGAGAGGAGCTGCTCCGCGAGGTCGCACGCTTCTTCGGGTGGACACGGCTGGGTCCTGATATCAGGGATGCGCTCACGCGCGATGTGGACGAGCTCGTCGCGAAGGGGGCGGTCCGTGAAGCGGACGGTTTCCTGATGCCTGCAGATGGTGACTGACGAGTCACGAGTGGTGCCGCTCGGCGGGACTGCCGGCGAGCGGCCGTGGGTCGCGTCCATCACCCTCGTCGGCGAATCGAAGCTGCCCGCCGTCGAGCGGACACAGGCTTGCTAAACAGCTGTGCGGCGAGGACGAGCTCTACGACGTGCCGGCCGTCCTGACGGTGGGATACCGCCATGCGCAACCGTCCGTGAGCTGCTCGACACACACATCCCCGAGATCGACTCCGCCATCGCTGAGGCGGAGCCACCGATCGACTGCCCCAGAGGGAGACCTCAAGACGGTTGTATGGAGACAGTCGCACATACCCACCTCGTAGACCTTGACAGTGATCTCCTCGTGGCAGTCGCTCGAGCGGCCAGCTGCATCGTCCGCAGAGCCAACAGTCCTCTCTACCAGTGGGTTCGCCACGACCAGGCTGCGGTAGATGTCGTACAAGAGCTGATCGATGAAGGGCACAAGGAGCTCGCCAAACAACACATCAACACCCTGCTGCAATCAGGCGAAGAGATGAGACGCCGTCTAGGGCCCTCCGAGCGGGAGGATGTGCCCTTGTTCGCGTGATCCGATCGCGCGCACTGGGGGCGATCGCCCGCCACTCGATCGCCTGCCAGCCGCTCATCATGTGCGCCTCGGACCAGACTGACCCGTTCGTCACGAGCACGGACGGATAGGACCTGTCTGGCTGATCACCACCCGATACGACACGCGTGTCGACGTCTACCTCAGCACCCTCACCGCAGCGGCCCTGTCCATCTGGCTCCGTACGTGATCGGCTGGACAGGCTCTATGCAATGGAGGTCGGGCCAAGGCTGTCGACGACGGCGTCCAGGGCTGCCCGCCACGGGTACGTGGCGGGATTACCCTGGCCCGGTTCGTTCGGGATGAAGCCGCCTTCGCCATACAGCACCCGGACCCCAGCGCTCCGGAGGGCGTCGATCGAGCGCTCGAACTGCGGGTGCGCAACGTATGCCCGGTTCACGCACGGCATCATCGCCATGGGGATGCCCTTGCCGATGCCCTCGGCAACTACGCCGACGAGCCACTTGTCCGTGATCCCGAGCGCCCACTGGTTGATCGTGTTGAAGGTCGCCGGCGCGACGATGACGGCGTCCGGCTTCGGCCACACGTCCGGCTGTCCGGGGAGGCGGTAGTCCCAGCGGACGGGGTGGCCGGTGAGGGCGGCGAGGCCGTCGAGGGAGTCGGCAAGCCAGCGGGCGGCCGTCGGGGTGAGACCGAGGCATACGTCCCAGCCGTCGGCCTGCGCCTCCTCGATGACGCGTGCAACGTCGAAGACGGGCGGGGCCGCGCTACTGAACAGGTACAGGGTCGGAGTGGTCATGAGGGTATCCGATCACAGTCAGGCGGCCACCAACTTGGCGGCGCCCCTTGTGAATCCACCTGTCGCGGCATAGAGCAGCGCGTAGCGTTCCGGGTGACGGGTCAGAGACGGGAGGCCGGCATGCCGACGCGGGACGACGACCACACCGGTACGCGGATCAAGGAGCAGCGGAGGCTGGCGGGACTGACGCAGCGGGAGCTGTCCGACCGGATTCCGTACTCGTACAGCTGGCTCACCCAAGTCGAGTGCGGGGCGAGGCCAGCGTCTGTGGACTTCATCGCGGCGGTCGCACGGGCGCTGCGGATCGACGTCACGGTGCTGACGGGCCAACCGTACGTGACCCAGATGCAGGAGGACCGACTGGCGGAGCTGATCCGGCCGATCCGTGAGTCCCTCGATCTGTACGACCTCGGCGATGACCCTCGGGTCACCACGCGCACTGGCGGTGAGCTCATCACCGCCACCGAGGAATTGTGCGCCCACGTCCGCGCCACCCACCTGCACGCGGCGGCGGCAGCCCTTCCGGACGTCATTACGGAGCTGACCGTCCTGTGCTGGCGCTCGCCGACGACGGAGCTGTGGCGGGCCCTTGGTTCCGCCTACCGCACCGCGCACGACGTCACGGTGAAGCTGGGGTACTTCGATCTTGCCAGCGTCGCCCTCGACCGGCTCGGCTGGGCCGCGGAGCGGGCCTCGGACCCCTGCCTGGCGGCCATGCGGCAGTACTTCCGGGGGTTGGTCTACTTCCGCGAAGGGGAGTATGGCATCGGCCTGCGCCTGGTCGGCTCTGGCCACAGGCTGCTTGGCCCGGGCGACGCGACCCGCGAAGCCCTCACCGTCGCCGGCCAGCTTCACCTCGGCGGCTCCGTGCTTGCCGCGCGGGCGGAGGACGCTAGCGCGGCCGCCGACCACATCGCACGGGCCCGCGAGTACGCGGGGCGGGTCGGAGACGCCAGCAAGGTGCACTGGCTCAATTTCGGTCCGGTGAACGTGGCCTTGCACGAGATGACTGTGGCGATGGAGATGCGTCAGTATGACGAGGCACTGCGGCAAGCCAAGGCGATCAAGCTGCCGGCCTCGGTCGCGACGTCCCGCCGCGCGCACTTCTTCATCGACCGGGCCCGCGTCGAGATGGAACTGGGCAAAGCAGAAGCGTCGTTGAGGTCGCTCTGGGCGGCGCGGCGGGCAGCGCCGGAGCAGACCCGCTATCACCCTGGTGCCAGGGAGACGATCCGCGGGCTCGTTCACCTCTCCCGCCGGACACCGGAGCCGTTGCGGAACATGGCGGGCTGGATCGGCATGTAGGGGCCGCTGGGACTCTCGCTCAAGTGAAAGAGTTTCCAGGGTCCTCAGTGGCCACGATGGCGGCGTGAGCAATGACACGGACCTGACCGAGGAATTGTTGGACGGGCTGTCTCCCGAAGCAGTGGAGCAGGCCCGTGCGGCCATGGCGCGCCGCGAGGGACCCGCTGACGTGGAGACCTGCGACTACTGCCGGTCCGTCAGCGAGACGATGTTCCAGGCGCTCGCGGACGGCAAGGGCTTCAAGGAGCAGGTGGAGGTGGCCTACTTCCACATCCACAACACACATGTGGACCCGGACACCGAGGGGCCGGCGACCTGAGGCTCCTCCAGCTTGCGCCGGCTGGACCTGTCGACGGCCCGCGCTCACGCACCAACCCCTCGTGGTCGAAGCCGATGCTGAGCAGGGTGGCCACGCCGCTTCCCGTGCATCGGCGGTCTGGTCACCCCACCCCCCCCCCGTTCTCTCACCGCCGCCCGCCGGACGCGGGCCATAGCTTTACCGCCTGCCGATCAAAGGAGGCTTCATGCCCGATTCACCGCACGCCTTACCCTCCGAAAGGATTGTCATCCTCGGTGCCGGCCCTTGTGGCCTGGCCTGCGCGGACGAGTTGAAGCGGCTGGGTCACCGTTCCTGGACGCTGCTGGAGGCTGCCCCTCTGCCCGGCGGACTTGCCTCGTCCGTGGTCGATCCGGCCGGCTTCACCTGGGACCTGGGCGGGCACGTGGTCTTCTCCCACTTCGGCGAGTTCGACCGGCTGCTTGCCGAGCTGTTCGCCCCCGACGAGCTGCTGCATCATGACCGGTCGTCCTACGTCCGCTTCCGCGACCGGTGGGTGCCCTACCCCTTCCAGCAGTACCTTCACCGTCTCCCGACCGAGGATGCCGAGGCGTGTGTGCACGATCTTCTTCGCGCCTGCCAGCGGCGCGAGGAAGGGATGGCCGCGGGTATGGACTTCGCCACGTGGTTGCAGGCGATGTACGGATCGGGCCTGGTGCAGCGGTTCTTCGGCCCGTACAACTCCAAGGTCTGGGCGACGCATCCTGAGCAGATGGCCTCGTCCTGGGTCGCCGAACGCGTCGCCCCGGTCGATCCCGGTGAAATCCTGGCTGCCTTCTCGGGGACCGCCCCGCCGGCCCGCCGGTGGGGACCCAACGCCACCTTCGCCTTCCCCGCCCGCGGCGGCACCGGAGAGATCTGGCGCCGCCTGGCCGCACGGCTCGACGCGGGCCTGCGGACGTCAGTCCGCGCGGTCGCCGTCGACCCGGCCGCCCGCACTGTGACGCTCTCCGACGGCGAGCTCATCGGCTTCGACCACCTGGTGGCCACCGGTCCCCTTGACCAGCTCTCCGCCATCACGGCCGGCGCCCCGGACGCGGTGCGAACGGCAGCCGGACGGCTGCGGCACACCACGGTGGCCATGGTCGGCCTCGGCTACGAGGCCCCGACCACCGACGAACGGTCCTGGTTGTACTTCCCCCAGCCTGAGGTGCCGTTCTACCGGGCCACGAACTTCAGCAAGTACGCGCCCGCCAACGTCCCCGGCGCCGACACAATGGCATTCAGCGCGTGGATGACCGAGACCTCCCTGCTGCCGGGGACCCGGCTGGACCATCACCGGCTCATACGCGACTGCGACCAGGCCCTGCGGCGCCACGGCCTCGTGCCCGAGGACGCGCCGCTGGCCAGTACCCACCTGGAGCTGATCGACTACGCCTACCCGATACCCACCCTCGACCGTGATGAGGCCCTGGACACAGTGGTGCCGTGGATGGAGTCCCAAGGGATCTACCCGCGAGGCCGGTTCGGGACGTGGCGGTACGAGATCGGCAACATGGACCACGCGGTGAAGATGGGCATCGATATCGCCCGACGCCTGGTGCACGGCACCACTGAAGAACTCCTCATTCAGGCACCCGACGCCATGGCGGCAACAGGGGGACGAAGGTGAGCGGCCGCAGCAACGGGACGGTCGCCTTCGCTGGGCACCGCTTCGACGTCCGTACCGACGAGACCTTCCATGCTGACCAGAGCATCCACCTGGAGAACTTCTCCCCCGAGACCTCGCCAGCGCCGATGTGCGGGCAGCTCACGCAGATACGCATCCACCACAGCGAAGACCTCTTTCGCGATCACGGGGCCCGCTTGGCCGGTGCACAGTCGCTGGAGGTGTTGCCGTTCCGCGGCGAGCCGTACCTGGCCTCATGGCTTGGGCAGGTCCGCTGGTGGAGGCCCGACCCCGCCTCGCACCTGCCGGCAGACCACCTGTACGCCCGCGACGCGACGGGCCGGCTGCACATCGTGCTGCATCCAGGGACCGATCGCGGCGAGCGGTACGCCCTGCGGGTGATCCGCGAGGTCGTCCTGCGCTGCGCCGAACACCGCGGCTGGACCGCCTTCCACGCCGCAGCCGCGGCGGTCGACGGCCACGGGGTACTGATCGTCGGCCCATCCGGGGCCGGCAAGACGACCCTGCTCACGGCCCTGGCCGCCCACCGTCGCGCCGACCTCGTCGGGTCTGACCGCGTACTGGTCACCGAGTCGGCCGCGAGCGTGGTCGGGGTACCGATCTCGGTCCGGATCGCCGGCGGCACCCTGTCTGCGCTAGCCCCGAACAGCAGTCTTCCGCCGCACAGCGTGCTGCCGACCGACTTCGGCACGTCCCGCAAAGCGTCGTGCACCCCGCACGACTTCGCTGGCGCCTTCACCGTCCGTGTGAGGGAAAGCGCCCCGCTGCGGCTCGTCGTGCTCCCGCGGCTCCATGACGACGACCGGGACATCAGCATCGCCTTCCCGGGCGCGGCGGCGGCTCGCGCCGCGCTCGCCGCCGTGTGCTGTACCCCGCACGACGAGGACTGGCTGCGCCCGTGGTTCGCCGACCGCACCCGTCCCGAGGGCGAACTGGCCCGGCAGGCCGCTGACGTCATGGACGACCTGGTCGCCCGGGTGCCGGTGATGCAGGTGACAGTCGGAGTGCACACCCCTCACCTGCTGGAACGGCTCGCTGACGCCGTCGCGAGGAGGCTTCCGTGATACCCAAGCGCATCGCGCTGGTCGGCCCGGTGGCCTCCGGGAAGTCCACCCTCGCCGCCGCCATCGCGGCCCATACCGGACTGCCCCACCTCGACCTGGACGAGCTGTTCTGGGGACCGAGGTGGACGCCCGTCGGTCCGCAGATCTTTCACGCCCGGGTCCGCGACGCCCTGGCCTCGGACATCTGGATCGCCGACGGCAACTACGGCGGCGAAGTCGGCGAGACGCTGCTTGCTCGCGCCGAACTCGTCATCTGGCTCGACCTGCCGATGAGGGTCTGCCTGCCCCGGCTGATCCGCCGCTCGCTCCGGCGGGCCGGCACCCGGCAGGAGCTGTTCGCCGGGAACCGGGAGACCTTCAGCCATCTGCTGGCCCGCGACTCGATCCTGTGGTGGGGCCCGGCTCACCACCGCCGGCACCGCCGCCGCTGGGCCGAACATCTCCGCCCGAACCAGGCCGACGGCCAGCCCGTCGTCCACCTCAACCGCCCCCACGCCATCAACGGCCGACTGCGGTCCCTCGGTCTTCTCGCCCCGAAGGAGGCGTGAGCCGCCGTGATCGCCTCCGTCGTCCGCGTCCCCTGGCACACCGCCCACGGCGGCTACGACCGCCTTCTCGACCACCTCCCCGAAGTCCGCCGCATCACCCCACCCGCCGGACCGCTCGCCACCAGGGCGGCCGGTCAGGCCCACCGTCTGCTCGCCCGAAGCTGCCCGCTGCCCTTCTACCCGGCCGAGCACTTCGTCACCGACCTGCACCTGCTGGCCTCTCGCTCGGCCGCCCACGTGCTGTACGGGGACGAGCAATACTGGTTCTCCCGCCGCCGCCTCGGCCCGACCGCCGTCACCTATCACCAGCCGCCCGCATACCTCCAGCAGCACCTGCCGGCCCGCACGTGGCGAAAGCTCGCGCCGACTGCCGAACGCATCATCGTCCTCGACCCGCACCAGGTGACGTTCTTCGCCGACCTGGTGCCCGCCGACCGCGTGCACCTGGTATCCCACGGGATCGACACCACCGCCTTCACTCCGGCGCCCGCACCGCCCCCGTCGGACCGGCCGCTGGTGCTGACCGTCGGCTGGTGGCTGCGGGACTGGACCGTCCTGGACGCGGTCCACGAGCGGCTGCACCGCCGCTACGGTGACGGCGTCGAGCTGGTCGTCGTCACCCGCCAGGCCCGTACCCGGGCCTGGCACCCGGCCGCTCGCGTCCTCGAAGGCGTCGCCGAGCAGACCCTGGTCGCGCTGTACCGGCAGGCAGCCGTGATGCTGCTGCCGCTACTCGACGCGACCGCCAACAACGCGCTCCTGGAGGCGATGGCCTGCGGCACACCGGTTGTCGCCACCGACGTCGGCGGCATCTGCCACTACACGGGAGAGGCAGCCCTGCTCCCCCCGCCCGGTGACGCCGTCGCGGCGACGGAGGCGGTGGAGAAGGTCCTCACCGAGACCGGCACCGCCGCGCACGCCGCCAGGCGGGCCTCCGCCCGTGAACGGGCGGAACAGTTCGCCTGGCCCCTCGTCGCCGACCAAATGCGCGGCGTCTACCAACTGATGGAGGAAGCACGGTGACCGCGGCCGAGATGTGGCTACAGACGACCGTGCCCGTCCTGCTGGCGCTGCTGCTGGCCCGCGCGCTGTGGGCCTTGATCGCGGTCGAGGTATGCGCGAGGTGGCTCCTCGCCTCCGCCGGCAGCACACCCACGGGGACGCAGGCGGGGAAGGACACGGTGCCGTGGCTGGTGGTGCTGCTGCCGATGCTGCGCGAGCAGACCATCGCGGAGGAGACGGTGACCGCATTCAGGGCACTGGACTACCCGCGCGACCGCGCCGCCGTCGTGGTCATCACCACCGAACGCGAAGTCTCCGCACGCGCCGGACACCGCGACCGGCTGGCGGCCCTGACAGCCCACACCCCGCTGGAGACAGGGCATTTGCGGGGCCTGTTTCCGGCCGCCCGCTGCCGCAAGGTCGCCGAGACGGTCAACGCCGCACGACCAGCCGACCGGCTACGGGTGCTGACCGAACTGTTCGACACCGAGCCGACCACCGCCGACATCGTGACGTCCCTCGCCGCCAGCCTGCCGGACGGAGGGCTGCCGCTGGTGCACCTCCACCAGCCCGATGTCGGCGGACGCAAGGCCGGACAGCTCAACTTCGCCCTCGACCGCCTGCAGCAGGTTCTCGGCCCGCTCGGGTGGAGGGAGGACGAGCACGCTGACGACACGTACGCAGTGGTCTACGACGCCGACGCAGCCCCCGACCGCCGCACCCTTCAGGCGTTCGCCACCGAGGCCACCGCACACCGGACCCGCACCCGGCACGCCCCGGCGCTCATCCAGCAGCAGCGGCTGCCGCTGCTGGCCCGCCGCCCCTTTCCGGCCGGCCCGGTCGGTCTCCTGTTGGAGGGGGAATGGGCCTACCAGCTGCGGCGCTCGCTCGGCATCGAACTCGCCCGCGTCCGTCTCCACCGATTCCTGGCCGCCTCCCGTCTGCCGGAGGCGGTCCGGATGTGGCTGCGGCCCATGGTGTACGGGGTGGGCTGCGGCATGGCCGTCCATCTCCCTGCTGTCCGCGCGCTCGGCGGCTTCCCCGAACCGATGGAAGACCTCGGTACAGGGCACCGGCTGTCCCTGCTCGGCGCCGACCTCACCGCCTCCACCGTCGCCGTCCTCGACGAGCCCTACACCGAGCCCTCCGGACTGGCCAACCTCCACGCGCTGGCCTTCACCGCCTCCGCCCGCCCGGACCGTCACGCGGCCGCCGTTGCGCACCTTCCCTCCGCCCTCTCCCGCCCAGCCAGGGTGGTCCTGGTGGCCCGGGAGTGGGTGGACGAGGCCGCCTGGGTGCTCGGCGCCCCGCTGATCGCGGCGGCCGTCCTGTCCGCCTGGTGGGCCGGGCCCGTCTGGACGGCCGTTGCGGCGGCCGGCGTGCTGCTGCACGGCCCCGTGGCCACCGCCCGGCTACTGGCCCTCGCCCCGGCCCTGCACGCGGCCGTCGCCCCACCACCCGGTCTCGCCCCGCTGCCCCGGACGTCCCCGGCCCACCTGGCATCGCTGGTCGCAGCCAGCCCGTTCCAGCCATTCGTACGACTGGCCGGACCCTGGCAGCTGATCTTCGCGAAGGCGGCCGGACGCCACCGCGGATTCGGCAAGACTGAACGCTGAAAGCCCTTCCCAACCACCACCGAAGCAGAGTTGGAGCCCACTCGTGGCCGAGCCTGTCACCCCGACCATCCGCACCTCCGCCAAAGCCGTCGTCGTCCACGATGGTCAGGTCCTGCTCCAACGAGCCAACTGGGAGGGCCAGGACTGCTACTTCCTGCCCGGCGGCGGCCAGAACCCCGGCGAACCCCTCGACCAGACCGCCCGCCGCGAGGTCCACGAGGAAACCGGCCTGACCGTCACCGTGGACAAGCTTCTGTGGCTGCGCGAGTACATCGGCGCCAACCACGACCACGCCGACACCGAGGCCGGCACCCACCGCATCGAAGCGATCTTCCACTGCACCCCCAAAGGCGACCCCGGCCGCCTCGGCGGACACGCCGAAGACGATGTGCAGACCGGCCTGGAATGGGTGGAACTGGAGAAGGTTCCCGGTCTGAACCTGCTGCCCCACGCCCTCCGGCAGCCGATCGCCGCCCTCGCCACGGGCCAGCCCTCATCCGGCTATCTCGGCGACGTCGCCTGAACCCGTGGCGGCGATAGACGGCAGGGTCCCTGACGGTGCCCGAGAGATCACGACCGGACAGGCCAACCGCGTCTGGTACGTCGACGGCCCAGTGCCGTACGTACTCAAGCACTACGGAGACCCGAACCGCGCCGCCAACGAGGCCGCCGCCCTGGCCCTCCTCACCATGCACGGCGCCCCGGCTCCCGAGCTACTTGGGGCCAACCCCGGGGGCAGTCCGGCGTGGACCGCGCAAACCGCGGTGCACGCCGAGCCCGTGCCCGCCGGCCAGCTCCTTCACGAGCTGGCCGGCCCCCTCGCCGCCGTCCACCGCATCACGGGCCCCCATAGCGGCCGACTTGCCGGAGCCCGGCGGTATCGCACCTGGCGCCGTTACCTTCACGACCGTCTCGACACGTACACGACTGCCGCGTCCGACCTCGCTCCCGCCGCGGCGGCCCTCCGCCGCCAACTCGACACCACGGACCTGAACATCGAGCCCAGACTGCTGCACCACGACCTGCAGCCGGGCCACCTCGTCAGGCCCGCGGCCGGCGGGCCACTGCTACTGGACTGGGAACTCGCCGCCTTCGGCGACCCGCTGTCCGACCTCGCCCGCCTCGCCGTCCGTCTCGACCTCACCGACCCCACCCATGTGCTTCAGGTCGCCCACCAGGCGGCTCCGAACGCCGTCCGCAGAGTCCAGGTGTACTGGCGCATTCATCAGCTCGCTGACGCCGCCCTCAGCACCGATCCAGTCATACGGCACCGCGGACGGGCTCGCCTGGGGGGAGAGTTATAACCACTCCTTCCCTCGTGAACCACGACCTCTCGCAGGCCCCTCGCTGTTCACCGTACTGAGCGGCGACTCTGCGTATCCAACAGTTCTGGAAGATCGTGGCCTGGAACTTGGTTTCAGTCGCCCCATTCCAGGCGCATCGGCTCGCGGGCGATGGCGAGGGCGTTGCCGAGACTCGCGAGGGTGGCGGCAACGAGTCGAGGCGGCCAAACGATCGGAGGAGGTGAGGCCGTTCGATTCTGCCGAGAGCGCTGAAGAGGGGGAAGCCGCTTCTCTTCCGGCCTCGATTGTCAGTGGTGTCTGTCAGGGTATGCGCAATGCGTGCCGAGATGAGGGGCGGCGTAAGTGTTCCAGCGTGATGACTCTGGAGTCTCCGAGTCATTCGATCTTGATTCATTGACGGTGGGCGACCGCCTGCGACTGTTCAACTTCACGCAGCGCGATGATCCTGTCGCATATTTGTGGGTGCTGCGTGCGATGAACGTACTGCGAGCGGTACACCAGTTACAGGTTCACCCTGACGACGTGGCGAACACGTTGAAGGAGCTCGCCACAGAACACGACGAGGTACCGTCTGCTGCGGATCTGAATCTGCGGGGCATGCTCGACAACCTCTCCTCGGACGACGAGCAGGTCCTCTATCGAGTGGAAGATCCGTTGCGGTGCGGCAATCTTGCCGCATACCGGAACCGGCAATCGGTCTACCAGTTCACGGAGATCGGCTACCGCGTCTACCGCGCGGTGGAGGAGGTCATCGGCTCCCGCGTACAGGACGCGAACCTGTCGCGGCTGGTCTTCGCCGACATCCTGACGGACTTCAAGGCGCTGGCGACAGCGAACCGGGAAGGCGACCGGGACGAGGTGTACCGCAAGCTCGCACGCCTCGACAGCGTGCTGGAAGACATGACCCAGCGGGCGGCGCGCTTCTATCTGACCCTGAACGACGTGGCGCGCACGACAGATGTCTCTCCTGAGACTTTCCTGCGCTACAAGCACGCGCTGCTGGCACACATGAGTGAGTTCACAGCGGAACTGGAGCGCTACGCGCCCCGGCTGGCCGAGGCCGTGTACGAGGTGGAAGACACCGGGGTCGAGACCTTGCTGGAGCGGGCCGTCGCAGTGGATGAGCGGCCCATGATGCGGCCGTCCGCACGCCTGGAGGACTGGCGGCGGCGCTGGATCGGGCTGCGCCAATGGTTCTTGGCGGACGGCCCCATGGAGACCAAGGCCGCCCATTTGCAAGGCGCAACGCGCACGGCCATTTCGGGGGTCATCGCCCTGCTGCGGCAGGTGACGGAGTCACGTCGAGGAGGGGTGAGCCGGACCACCCAACTCCGGCATCTTGCCGCCTGGGCAGCAGCTGCGCCGGATGAGCAGGCTGCGAACGCCCTCGTGTCTGCCGCCTTCGACCTCCGCTCGGTACGTCATCTGTCGGGTGCCCACGACGACGATGACCAGATCTCGCCGCGGACGACGTGGTGGGATGCGCCTGGTGTAGAGGTCAGCATCAGCCTGTTCCGGCACGGCAAGCGGCCAGCACCGGGTGGCCCGCAACCGGTCCGTACCCGCCGTGGTGCCCATGCCCGGCTACGTGAACAGCAGTTGGCGGATCGGGCCGCGGACCGGGAGGCCGCGAAGGATCTCCTGGACCATGGGCCGCACGACCGGGTGCTGAACGAGGCGGAGACCCGCGCCGTGCTCAAGCTGCTAACCCGTGCCCTGCAGGTGCGAACGGTCGTCGCGGGGCGACTGCGTTCCGGCACCGGCAGCAGCGACGTCCTGACGCTGCGCCTGATCCCGAACGAGCGCGGCAGCCAGCTGCGGACCGAGACCGGCACGCTGCACCTGCCCGGCTTCGCCCTGGAGATCAAGCCCCATGGTGCGATGCGCCGAAGCCGAACGGAGAAATCCTGATGCCCGCCCATCGCGTAGCCGCCTCCGTGGAGACCGCAGACCTTGGCTCGTACCAGCAAGCGGCCCGGCTCATGCTGCTGCATGGCGTCGTCACCGAGAGCTACCCGCGGGCCAAGGCGCTTGCGCTGGTGCTGCAATGGGCCGACGAACTGGCCAAGGACTTCCGTGACCTGTTCGGCTACTCCTTGCAGACCAGCGCCCGTCACGCACGGCTGCTGCGGCGGCTGGACGCCTTCGACGCCAGCCAGGCGTTCCTCACGGTGAAGAGCAAGCGACCCTTCGACCGGCGGCGGCTGGCCTACCTCTGTCTGATCTTGGCCTGCCTGCACAGGTCGCGCGTCGAGATCAACCTCGCCGATCTCGTCAAACTGCTCACGCCGTCCGCGAACACGATCGAGCACTTGGGCTTCGATGCGACCGCACCAGGTCACAAGGACGCGGTCGTTGACGTGATGGACTGGCTCGTCGACCGGGGTGCACTGCGGATCTCCGATGGCTCCATGGAGGACTGGGCCCGTGACCACGACCGCGGGGACGCGCTGTTCGACATCGACCACGACACCTGCGCGGCGCTTTTCCGGCCGAACAAACCGCTGCAGCACCTGGTCAGCGCTGCTGGGCTGTTGGACACTCCGACCGCCGGCACCGGGCGCGACCCCCGTCGCCGCTTTGCTGCCCAGCGAGCCCGTCGGCTGCTGATCGAGTACCCGGTGGTCTACTTCAGCGACACCGACGCGGAGACCGCGATAGCACTGCGCCAGCCCACCCTGGCCGAGGACATCGCACGGCTGACCGGGTTGCCTGTCGAGCGCCGGGCCGAGGGCATCATGCTCGTAGACACCACAGGGCACTTTACGGACAAGCGGTTCCCCGGCCGCGGCGGAGCCGTCAACCGGACTGCCGGGCTGATACTCGCGAAGATCGCGGACCTGCGGGAAGACCCGGACCGGGCCAGCAGCCTTCACTACCTCCTGCCCACCGATCCAGGAGAGGAACACGCAGTCCTGCTCAGCCGCATCGATATGGCCCTGCCGCAGGCGGGCACGCTCGAAGCCTTGGCGCACGACCCGCACACGGATGCTGGCGAGCACGCGGCCGAGGCCGATCAGGACTCCCCGGAGCATGAGGGGCAGACGGGCTTGCCCTTCGTGGAACACGGCACGCTGGAGCAGATGATCACCGAGCTCTATGAGGAGTTCGGCCCCTCGTCCTTCACCAACAAGTGGCAGGCCGATCCCGGCGGGCTACTGGCGGAGGCGGTCGCGCTCCTGGCGGACCTGCGCCTGGTCCACATCGTCCCTGGCGGGATTCTGGTCCGGCCCGCGGCCGGCCGCTACCGCAATATCACCGCCGTCCTACCGCGCCCCGCGCACGACGGCCAGTTCGCTCTTGACTTCCCCACTGAGGAAACCTCTCGATGACGCTCATCCCTCACTCCCGCACCGCTGACCGGTCGGAGGTCCGCTTCAAGCCCACCCGCGCCGGAGTGATCGGCCTATGGGACTACACCGACGAGGAGTTCGTCTTCGCCGACGGACGCCTGGTCCTGCGCGGGCACAACGGTTCCGGCAAGACCAAGGCCCTGGAGGTTCTCTTCCCCTTGGTTCTGGACGGTGTCCTCGACGCGAGGCGTCTCGATCCGTTCAGCGGCGAGGAGCGCACCATGAAGTCGAACCTGCTCTACAAAGGGCAGGAGTCCGCATACGGCTATGTGTGGATGGAGTTCGCCCGCACCGCACCCGACGGAGAGGTCCTCGAAGCCGTCACCGTGGGGATCGGCATGCGGGTGACCAAGCCGATGTCCACGCCGGCCCGCTTCTTCTTCGTCACCGACGGCCGAGTCGGCATCGACTTCGGCCTGCTGGACGCCGCCTCGCGCCCGCTGCGGGAGAACGCTCTGAAGAAGCTCCTGGGTGAAGGAGCCACCTACGCTTCGGCGGAGGCGTACCGGGAGGCGATCGATGACCGGCTGTTTGGGCTGGGCCGCGAGCGCTACAGCCAGCTGGTCAACCTTCTGCTCCAGCTACGGCGTCCTCTGCTGGCCAAGGACCTCGACCCGGTCAAGGTGTCCGACACCCTCACCGCCGGCCTGCGCCCCGTCGACGAGGACCTCATCCTGCAGGCCGCCCGCGATTTCGAGAACCTCGCCGAGATCCAAGCGCTCCTCAACGCACTGACGGGGGCGGACACCGCAGTCCGGACCTTCCTGCGTGAATACACCAGTTATCTGCGCGCCCATGCCCGTGACCGCGTGGACCAGGTCACCGGGCGCATTCAGGACACAGCCGCGCAGTGCGAGACGATCATGGAGGCGGCGGAGGACCACCGCACCGCCGAGCGGCAGCTGGCCTCCTCACAGCATGAGCGCGATACCGCCGAACGCCGGTGCAATGAGCTCAGCGCGAGCCTGGCCGAGTACAAGAACCACGACGCTATCAAGCAGCAGAACGGTCTCGAGGAGCTGCGCGATCGCGTACGCAACGAGCGCCAGGGCATCGCGGAGAGTGGCCGCCACCTCAACCGGGCCCAGGAGGGCTTGGCTGCCCTCAAAGGGGAGGCTGAGCGGGCTCTCCTGAGAAACGATGAGCTGCGCAAGGCCGCTTCTCGGCATACCCACAGTCTCATGGACGCGGCGCGCCGCTGCGGCGTCCTGCACGACGACGACACACTGGATCTCGGTGCCGATCTGGACACGGACGTGGCAGGCCGGGTTGCCGCGCGTCGCAGCGAAGTGGAGGACGTACGCGTCCACCTCAGCGCGTCCGAGAACGCCGCGAAGGACCAGGAGCGCGAGCAGGAGCACGCTGACGCGGCGAGCGGTGAGCTGACCGAGACCGAGCGGCAATCCGCCGCAGCAGCTGAGAAGCTCGAGATCGTCCGCGCCACGGCCGACCAGGAGCTGGAGGAGTTCATCAGCCGCTGGAGCGGCAGTGATGACACCGCGGTCTTGGTCGCCGCCGACGGTGACGTACTGCGTACTGCCATCGCCGCGGTGGGGGAACCCGAAGCGGCCTCGCTGCCGGAGGAGTTTCGTTCCCTCACCGACCAGCGCCGCACCAGTGCTCTGGCCCGCGTCGAGAACTTGAAGCGGGAGCACAGCGACGTCGCGGAGGCCCTGCGATCCAGGCGAGCAGAGCGCGACACCGTGGCAGCGGAAGGCGACGACGCGCCCCCGCCCAGTGACCTGCGCCCCGCCAGCCGCGATGCGCGGCCCGGTGCGCCGTTGTGGCAGCTTGTGCGGTTCGCCGAGGATGTTCCCAACGATCATGCGGCTGCGGTGGAGGGCGCCCTGTACGCGGCCGGCCTGCTCACCGCCTGGCTGCACCCCGACCTTGCGCTGACCGACCAGGCACTGCACGACAAGGTCGGCGACGCCTATCTGCGCCCACTGCCTCCCGCGCAGCGGCCGACCGGACGCACCCTGGCCGACGTACTGGTCGTCGAAGATCAGCAGCTCGTCTCCGCCGCGGCCGTACAGGCTGTCCTGGCGTCCGTCGCCGTAACGGACGACGTCCCTGCGACGGACGGCGCGCTGCGCGCTCCTGCGGTCACGACCGGCTCGCACTTCTGCCTCGGCATCCAGGTCGGTGCGCATCCTAAGGATCAGCCGGAGTACATCGGGGCCACGGCACGAGCCGCCCGCCGGCGCGAGCGGCTGCGCCTGCTCGAAGAATCCATCGCCGTCCTGGAAGCTCAGCTCGCCGGCATCGAAGAGCAGCAGAGGTACGCGCAGGAAGCATGCGACGACTTCGACCGCGCCCGGCATGAGCTCCCGCGCACCCAACCGATCATCCAGGCGGTGGGTCAGGTGGCGGTGGTGGCGGAGAAGGCCGCTGGCGCACGCCGCCGCCTCTCCGAAGCCCGCAAGCGGCTCGACGGGGCGATTGCGCGCGCCCATGAGAAGAATCGGCAGCTTCGGCATGCTGCCACGGCCGCACGGCTGCCTACGCTTCGTGAGGAACTGGACAACGTCGCGCAGGCCATCGACGACTTCGCCGACGCCGGCAAGGCGCTCTCCGCCTGCCGTGAGCAGGCCGATGCGGCCGAGCGCGACATCGCCGGCCGCAAGGAGATCATCGAAGCGCAGACCGAGTCCTGCTCAGAGCAGGCTGAGGCGCTACAGGCGCGTAGGGATGCGTTCGCCGTTCAGGAGGAACGTCTGCGCACCCAGGAAGCGACGCTGGAAGCTCCTCTGCAGGAGATTCTGCAGCAGATCACGGACGCGGAGGAGCAGCTCACCACGGCGCAGAAGACGTACGACCGTGCGAAGAAGGACGCGGAAGAGCATCGAGACCGGCTTCTGAAGGCTGACCATGCCCTGGAGTTCGGCCGTACCGCACTCGCCACGGCCGTGGCGGAGCAGGTGCGCACCACGCTCACGCTGGAGCCATATGCCCGGCCCGACCTTCTCGGCCTCCTCGAAGCGAACGCCGAGACCATCTGGCTGCCCCACGACATGTGGCCGAGCCCCGAGCAGGCAGTCCAGGCCCTCATGGACAGCCTGACCTCGCCCGGCATTCCCCTCACGGGCATCGAAGCCGCCCAGAGCGTCGTCCCCGCATCCGTCGCTTCCTTGGTCAACGCGCTCGATGAGGCGACCCGGGGCCGGCCGATCACCTCGAGCCTCCTGAAGACCGTGACATCCAAGATCTCTAGCGCTATCACCGCGCTGGAGGCAGCCCTGCTGGAATCTGATCAGGGTTACCTCTTCGAGTGGGAGCCGGCCGGTGACATCATCCTGGCCCGGGTCACCGACAGCGAAGGCCCCGCCCCCGTAACGGACTTCGCCCGTCGCCTGGCCGAACAGCTCGCCGATCAGAGCGTACTGCTGGAAGACAGGGAACGGACCGTCCTGGAGGACGGACTCCTGACCGGGCTGGCCGAGCAAATCCATGATCGCACCGTCGCCGCCCGCGACCTGGTCAAAAGCATGGACGCCGATACCCGCTCCAAGCCGATGTCCTCCGGTACCACCGTGGGCATCAACTGGATCACCTCCGACGCACTCACCGACTCCCAGCAGGCCGTCAACAAACTGCTCGACAAGGACGCCTCCGGTCTCGGACCGGCAGGACTGGCCGAGCTCCGCTCCCACCTGCGCAGCCAGATCCGCGCGAGGGCTGCTGCCGACAAGAAGAGGAGCTACCAGCAGGTGATCGCTGAGGTTCTGGACTATCGCGCCTGGCGCAAGTTCGAACTCCGGCTGTTCCGGCCGGGCATGAGCGAAGAGGAGCGGAAGAAGGGAGAACTGCTCACCAAGGCCAAGCACAGCGTGATGTCCGGCGGCGAGAAATCCGCCTCCATCCACCTTCCGCTCTTCGCAGCCGCCCATGCGCAGTACAGCTCCGCCTACCCCACCTGCCCGCGGCTGATCGCCCTTGACGAAGCTTTCGCCGGCATCGACGAGAAGTACCGCCCCGACCTGCTCGCCCTCACAGCCAAGTTCGACCTCGACCTCTTCATGACGGGCTACGACCTGTGGATCACTTACCCTGACGTGCCGCAAATCTCCCACTACGACATGAAGCACGACGAGGCGTCCCACACCGTCTCCGCCATGCTGCTGGTCTGGGACGGCGAACAGATCCTCGATGA
This sequence comes from Streptomyces sp. NPDC043176, assembly GCF_056436715.1. NCBI lineage: Bacteria > Bacillati > Actinomycetota > Actinomycetes > Kitasatosporales > Streptomycetaceae > Streptomyces > Streptomyces sp. NPDC043176. Next base: position 155,673 of record NZ_JBWKCA010000002.1, on the reverse strand, counting down.
CCTCGAGTACCCCGGATCCGACGATCTTGCCGCCGAACTCCTTGGCTTCGCGCCCCGTCGGCACGTTCCCGCAGGGGCAGGACTGCTCGCGGACATCCCCGAGGACCAGCCGACGAACGACAAGGTCGAGGAGACAGAATGACCGGATCGACAGAGGCATACGAGCGCTACCGGGCCCCCGAGTTCCGTCGGCTCCTGGCTGCTGCCCGGCGCTCGCTCGAGCGCAACGGCGGCGAGGTCAAGGGCTCCATCGGCCTGGCCAACCCGACCTCGGCCGAACGCACCGCTGTCATCGGCATCACCGGTGCGTACCGGTCGGCCAATGTCCGCCGCATCACCATCCCCCTCGGAACATTGGAGGAGAGCGTCCGCAACGTCACGGGCATGTCGCTCCGCGACGTCCTGGAACGGATCGGCCCCGAGCTGCGCTTTCGCGCCGATGAGCGGACCGTGCTCGATCAGGCCCGGCGGAGGATCCTTGCTGAGGGCGAGGCCAGCCCGCTTCATGCCGAGCATGCCTGGTACCGGCAGTGGCTGGCCGGCCTCGCATCCGACGGCACGATCACCGCGCTGATCAATAGGAAGGACCCTCACCTCTTCAGCCAGGCCGTCCGCGTCCTGGAACACCTCTACAGCCGGCCAAGCGACGCTCCACCGATCATGCTGCCCGCCTTGGCCGACGCCACCACAGGAGACACCAAGGCCCTCAATCCCGGCCGCGGCTCTCTGCCGACACTGGTCCTGCGGGCCTTGGCCATGGCACGCGGAGTCCCACTCGGATCAGGGGCCGAGTCTCGGCGCGAGTTGTGGGACGCCTTCGACGTCATCGTCGATGATCTGGCCAGCCGTGTCCTCGTCCTCAACCTCCCCGCGACCGGCCAGGGGCTGGGCCAGTGGCTCACCGACGCCGCCCGCTACGGCACTCCATTCCACATCACCCTCCACCAGCTCATCACCCTGCCGATCGCCGTGAATCTGCATACGGTGTACGTCTGCGAGAACCCGGCCGTGCTCCGTCGTGCCGCCGGTGAGCTCGGTGCCAGCAGTCCGCCGCTGATCTGCACCGAGGGGCGCCCCTCGACCGCCTTTCACCGGCTGGCGCGGTTGGTCGTCGAAGCCGGTGGCACCTTGCTCTACCACGGGGACTTCGACTGGCCCGGCATCGACATGACGAACCAGCTCCGAACCCGCTACCAGGCCGAACCCTGGCGAATGAGCGCTGAGGACTACCTCAGCGCGGTGCGTACCGACAGCGATCACGTCCAGCTGAGCGGCAAGGCCCAGGCCACCTTCTGGGACCCAGAGCTCGCCGAGGCCATGGAACGGGAAAACCGCGCCGTCTACGAAGAGGCCGTCGCTGACGCCCTGCTAGCGGATTGGAAGATTCCGGCTGATCGCATTCCCCCTGGGCGTGGAGTTACGACCAGCGCAGAAGCTGAGCGTCACGATGAGGAAGAGACGCCCATACGAGACGTAGTTCCGCCGAGAAGGGATAGTGACGGAGACCGGGAAGTCTGCTGCGGAGGTCGCGCGGGGCCCGGATTGTAGGCAAGCGCAGTCATAACCAGACATCGCGATCGCCCCATGGCGCGTTGCGCGACAACGAGGTCACCGAGGGAGATCACCAACGCACCAGTCCCCCGACCCGGAGCAATGACCGCTTGGACTCCCCCAGATCGCCGGCCTGGCGGGGGACACCCGTGCCCACAGCGGCCCACACCACCGCTATGCCCTTCACGGCAACCGCCCTGCGCACGCTACCCACGCCGAAACCCCGATGGGCACAGGCGTACGTGGGAGGATTTTCTGACGAGGTAACACCCCCAACCGGGGGCCTCGCCGCCATTCACTCAGTGCTTCGCGTCCCCGTCAAGGCACGCTGACTGTCCGGCTCCGCCGCTACTCGCCGAGCTGCTCGATCCATGGGTGCGGCCCGTACGTGCTGCCGATCGACTGCTCGAGCCATGCCCGCTGCCCGGTGTCGAGGATCGGCAGCACCGCGACGAAGTCGACCGCGTCCCTGGGCCGCGGCTGCTTCGCCTTGTAGTAGAGCTGAATCTCCGGCCGTAGGTAGGGGATGCCGGCCGCGGAGACTGCGCCCAGGTCCGTGAGGTCGCGCCGCACATGGCGGTCCCGCCGCGACACCCACTCGTCGCCCTCGGCCTCGTCGAGCATCACTTGAATCCGCCACGGCGCCGACGCGCTGGGACGGCACCAGACGTCATGCACGCCAACCGGCAGCAGCTCGTCGGGCCGCCACGGCCGCAGGTTCCCAGGCGGGTCGGCAGCCCACCACTGCCACCCGGCGAGGACCTCCTGAACGGCGAGCTGGTCTCGGCGCAGCACGAGGACGTCGATGTCGTGGTGCTCACGGAATGAGTGGCCTGTGGCAAGCTCGATGGCATGACCGCCCGCGATCCACCACGGCGCAGCCGTCTTCGAGAACAGAGCGGCGATCTCAGTCAGCGGTGCGGGCTGCCAGCTCTGCCCGGGGCCCTGGCCGGTCACCATTCACGGCTCGCGCTCGGTGCGCGCCAGATCATCGCGACATCGGGCCGGACAACGAAGCCCATCGTGTCGTACAGGGGGCGGCCGTCCGCCGAGGCGTACAGATCGATGACTGTGCAGCCCTGCCCGGCTAGCCGATCACGCGCGGCCGTGACGCACGCCCGGCCGTGCCCATGGCGGCGGTGCGCCGGGTCGGTGGCCACCGACCCGATGTGCCCGGCATAGCCGGGCTGGGGAGTCGAGGAGTGCAGGTTCCTGCGGCCCAGGCGGTCAGGCCGCCGCTCCCCGTGTTAACGACGAAGATGGCGAACAGCGGGTCGTCGAGGCGTTGGACGAATGCCGTTGCGCAGTCCGCCGCCCATCGCGGAGGGGGCTCTGTACCAGGCGACCCGAACATGATCCATCGCAGCCTGACCAGCTCGGGCGCATCGGCGACCACGGCGCGTCGGGCTAACTCCGGGACCGGCATGCGTTCTTCCTTTCACGCAGGTGCGAGCAGTGTGCGGCTGGTGTCCGGTCCTGGGCACGGCCGCATCCACGTGTCGCCAGCACTCATGCGGAGGGCCAAGCGTATTCGCTGTACGTGACGCTGTCGGCGATGTACTGCAGGGCGACCGCGAGGTACGGAGGCAGAGGCGCGGGGAGACTGCTGGGCTTGTGCCACTGCCAGCCCTCGCACTTGTCCGGCTCGGGGTTCCCGATCTGGCCTTGCCAGCGGTCGACCTCGAAGAAGAAGGCGATCCGCCGTGACCCAGCGTGCGTGGAGACGTGGTGCATCAGGTGAACGAATCGCACGTCGGAGGGGTCAGCGGTGGCGCCGGTCTCCTCGGTGAACTCACGTACGGCTGCCAGCGTGGCGGGCTCGTGGTCCTCCATCAGCCCGGCCGGTACCTGGTACATGCCAGGGAACACAGGCTGGCTGCGGCGTCGCCCCATCAGGATCTCGTCGCCCTGGCGGACGATCAGGTGAACGTCAGCGTAGTGAGCAGCATACGTACGGCCGGATTCCGCGGTCTTCTCAGGCATGGCTCTCCTCCGATCGTCAAGGCCGGTCACGCTACAGGGCGCCTCTGTAGCCGGCGACGGAATTCGGCCGCCAGCACCATCGACTCATGGGCGGGTGGCGATCAGGACTTCTGATGCGGCACCAAGCCGGACAGAGAGCCGTACTGCCGTACTGGGTGTCGGTCGGCGGCGGGGGGAGCAGGACGACGCAACCATCAAGGCGGCCCTGCATCGGGAGGTGTTCGAGGAGCTGGGCGGCGAGCTGGAGGGCGCCGAGCTCGTCCACCTGATCACCGACCAGTTGGAGGACGGCATTGGCGTCCAGCACATCTTCGCCGCGCGCCTGGCGTCGATGGACCTGGCCGCACGTACGGGGACGGAGTTCTCCAAGCCAGAGCGGGGCACGTACGAGGTGGTCCGGATACCGTTCACCGCCGAGGCCGTGCGCGAGCTGAACCTGATGCCGCCCGAGCCGGCCGAGTTCATCGCCACGAACACGGAGGCCATCGTCTCCGTCGTCGACTCCCCGATCCATGAGGAGGCGTGAGGGATGGCGGAGACCTTGACCTTCGCCAGCCTCAACGGCCCTAGCAGCGAGAGGCAAGACACCCCACGCAGAGCTGTCGCAGACTGCTCGATCGCGGAGGGGTGGCGTGCGGACTGCTCCTTCGGTCAGTTGCTAACCGCAGCGGCGCAAACGCCGGGGTGTTCAGCTGCCCCATTCCACTCGTACAGGCTCACGGGCGGTGCCAAGCGCGCCGTCGAAGTCGGCTAGACGTTCAGCGAGCGTGGCGGAGGCGAGTCGGGGTGGAAGTGCAGCGGAGAACTTGAGGCCGCGGACGGCACGCGGATCAACGGTGGGCAGGGTGAGGGACTCGGCCAATTCGGAGCGGGCGACCTTCCAGTCCTTCGAACTGAGGTCCTGGCGCAGGCGGACGTGGGTGTCTGTGGGGCGCTGAACGGGGTCAGCAAGGTTTCCGAGGGAAGCTGTGAGAGTGGCGTTGGCGCGGTAGCCGGCCCAAGTCCACCAGCGGGTGGCGTCTGCGTCGCGGACGAGGAGGGTGCCTGCAGGGTGCACTTCGTGGGGTGCGCGGTCCATGCGGAGTTCGGCGAGGGTAGCGGTGGCGCGGCGCGTGAGGCGCACGTCGGGGTCGGTGCCGAGGAGGACGTCGCGCATGGCGCGGGTGAGGGCGTAGGAGAGACCGCGGGCTTCGCTTCCCTGCCATTTGGCGATGCCCCCGTTTTCGACGGGTTCGACGAAGGCGCGACGTCGAGCCCAGTCAATAAAGGTGACCTGCCAGCTGCGGCCGGCCAGGAGCAGGCGTCGCGGGCCTGGGCGTTCCTCGGTGAGGACGGTGGGGTCGGTGGTCCCGATCTCCTTGCGTCCGGCAAGCACGGTGAACTCAGGCGGTGCCGTGAAGGAAGCGGTCAGCTCCATGAAGTGGCGTCGGCCGAAGTGTTTCTCGGCTTCGGTGCCAATGAACAGCATGCCGCCGTCGCTGTCGAGGAAGCCGCCTTCAACGAGGTGGGACAAGAGAGGGCCAGCGGAGCGGTCGAAGGGAGCCAAACCGTTCCATTGTTCGGGCCATAGGCGGTCGCCGAGGCGGTGTTCCTGCAGGGTGACAGCGAGGAGTTGTTGCGCGACGAGATGGCGCGGCGAGGGGGGCGGGGTGACGGGTTCAACCCAACCTCGGGTCCACAGGGTGAGGAGGCCGGCGGCTTGGAGGAGGGCGTCGGGCCGGGTGGCGAGGAACAGGCAGTTACGGGAGGTGCCAGCACGGCGTCCGGTACGGCCGATGCGTTGCAGGAAAGAGGCCACCGTGCTGGGTGAGTCGATCTGGATGACGCGGTCGAGGTCGCCCACGTCAATGCCGAGTTCGAGGGTTGAGGTGGAGACGATGACACAGTCGCGTGCTTCGGCGAATGCCTGCTCGGAGCGAGCACGTTCGTCAGCGGAGAGGGAGGCATGGGAGAGGAACACGGTGACGTCGCGCGCCCGTAGTGCCGCGCCGAGCTCTTCCACCTGCTTGCGCGAGTCACAAAAGACGAGCCGTTTTTCGCCCTTGTGCAGGGTGGAGATCACTTTGGCAGCGTTGGCGAGAGATCCGACGTAGTCGAGTTCCACCTCTCCAGCGGGGCGCGGGAGATTTTCGGCGCCGGCCGATGCGGTCCCGCTGGCGGGCAGGGTCACTCCGGGGGCGACGACTCGGCCGGGGCGGTCGGCGGGGCTGGCGCCCTGGAGCCAGGTGAGCAGGGTGTCGGGGTTGCCGACGGTGGCGGAGAGGCCGATGCGTTGGATCCGTTGGCCGGTCAGTCGCTCCAGGCGTTCGAGTACGGCGAGCAGGTGCCAGCCGCGGTCGTCCCCCGCGAAGGCGTGTACCTCGTCGATGACGACAGCGCGTACGCGGCCCAGCATGTGTGTGTGGTCGGTCTTGACGCTGATGAGCATCGCTTCGAGGGACTCGGGCGTCGTCAGCAGGAAGTCGGGGGACTCTGTGCGGATGCGGCGGCGCACGGACTCGGGGGTGTCGCCATGCCAGAGCGCGGCTCGGCGGCCCAGCCACTGGGCGTAGCTGTCGACCCGGTGCACCAGGTTGTTCAGGAGTGCCTTGAGCGGCGCCAGGTAGAGGACGGAGGTGCCGGTCCAGTGCTTCTCCCGCATAGCGGACAGCATCGGGAAGGTGGCGGCCTCCGTCTTCCCTCCGGCGGTCGGCGCGAGCAGGATCGCGTCCTCGCCGTCCATCAGCGGGTGTACGGCCGCCTTCTGCAGGGGGCGCAGATCCGGCCACCCGAGTGTGTTGACGATGTGGTGCAGGACTACCGGGTCGAGGCGTTCCACCGGGTCGGTGGCGCGCGGCTGATCCTGCACGTCTACGGCTCCTGCGCTGGTCGTCAGAGGTCGGGGCTTCGAGGAATGGCTCTTCAGAGCTCGAGGTCGAGGTCGTCCGCGGAGGTGGCTGGCGTGGGCGCGGCGAAGTTCCGTTCGGTGGCGGTGAGGTCGCCGCTGGAGACCGTGAGCTTGTAGTGCGTGCGCGGGTCGAAGTCGGGGAACTGGTCGATCCGGTCCAACACGTCCCCGACCAGTTTCTTCAGGTACAGCCGGGGTGCTACTCCGACCCTTCCGCCGAGAGCACCTCCCACGGCCCGTGCCAGGTCGGTGAGGTACGCGTCGTCGGCGAGCTGCTTGATCCGATCCGGGGACTGGGAGCCGTCCGCGTACAGGTCGCGGATGGTGGCGCCCAGGCCGGTCAGTGACTGCTGGGTGAATCCGGGCAGCCGGATCTGGACGGCCCGTGGGTTGTCGAAGCGGGGGTCGGTGGTGAAGTCGGTGGCGAGGCGCTGGGCGAGTGGTGCGAGTCGCTGTACGCCCTGTTGTCCATCGTAGAAGGCGGGCGTTCCTGTGATGACGAGGTAGAGGCCAGGGAAGCGGCCGGAGTGAACCTCGTCGATGAGCTGCCGCAGCGCGTTGAGTGCCTTGTCGCGTGCGTCGGAGCGAACCCGCTGCAGGGTCTCCACCTCGTCCAGCACGAGGACGAGTCCGGCGTGCCCGGCGTCCCGGAGCACGGTGAGCAGGCCCTGCAAGAAGCCGAAGGCACCGAAGTGGTCCAGGTCGCCGCGGACGCCTGCGCTGCGCCGGGCGGCTGCGGCGACGTGCGGCTGGCCACCGAGCCAGGCCATGACCGCGGCGGCGGTGGCCTCGTCTCCGGCGTCCAGGGACTGCTTGTATCCACGCAGGGCAGTGGCGAATGCGGGGGCATGCCGGGAGACCTCGGCAAGCCGGGCGGTGAGAAGCCGATCCACGGCCTGCGGCAGCTCGGCCTCGCTCACGCCGTCGGCGAGTGCGTCTTCCTCCAGCGCATAGAACCAGGCATCGGCGACCGGCCGCAGGGCGCTGGGCGGGAAGCTCACGGTGGTCAGGCGTTCGGTGAGCCGCCGGTAAACGGTCTCGAGCTTGTGCAGTGGGGTCTCGGTCTCCGACACCTGTACTTCGGCTACGGCGAACGTGCGTCGTTTGGCGCGTTCGCCGAGCCAGCGGGTGAAGAAGGTCTTGCCGGATCCGTACTCGCCACGCACGGCCTTGAACACCGAACCTCCGCCGGCGACGGCGTCCAGCTCCTCGTCGATTGCCCCTTCGAAGCGGCCCAGGCCGGTCGCGAGCAGGTCGAGGCCGCTTTCGGGGACGGCGCCGCGCCGCAGCGCATCCACGACGGCGCGCCGTCGCACGACGCCGATCGGGGTGGCGGCCGCTGATGCTGAGGATCCAAACGCGTTCACCCGAACAGTCTCCCATCCGGCCGCCCACCTGGCCGGATTCCGACGCCAAAGCCTGACATCCAGCACGCGGACTGGACGGGCCGGCAGACCGGCCCGCCCGATGCAGGCACACTGCGCCGGTTCACAGCCCGAACTGCTCGATCAGCTGGGCGCGGTGCAGGCGAAGGGTGCGGTTGTCCGGGAGGATCTCCAGGATCTGGGCCCCGTCGTAATTGAGGAGCTGGGCGAGGGTCGCTGCGAAGCCGGGTGCACGGGTGGCGGGCTGGCCCGCTCGCTCGGCAAGAGCCGTCATCGGCAGGGTGCCGGCCTCGACAAGCGCGACCAGTGCCTTCGGGAGGACGGTCTTGTCGCGTGGCTTACGGGCGAGCAGGTCCAGCTGTGCCTGGTATAGCTCAGTCGCCATGAGCCGCTCGACCAGGGCAACAGCAGGGTCTTCGGACTGGTTGGAGGTGGGTGCGGTCTCGGACGCGGCCGCCGATTCCCCGGGTTCCTGCGATACGGGGGGTACCACCTCGTCCTCGCCGAACAGGCTGATGGCGCCCTCGGGCGGGGGCGGGGCGGCCTTCTTGGTCTGCTGCCGGCGCGGGCTCGCCACGGCGGCGTCGGGCACGGCACCTGCGTCCGCTTCGTTTTTGGCGCCGGCCTGGACGACGCCACGAACCTCGCCGTCCTCGGTCCACCAGGAGGGGGTCGGGTCGCCCAGCTCCCGCCATCCGATCGGCGGCTCGGCGCCGAAGGGAAGCAGGGCGAGAAGCGGGATGGTGAACTCTGCGAGAGTTGCCCCGCCGTGGTAGCCGGCCTTGAGCGCGGTATACCGGGTGTCGTGGTCCCGCAGCGCGACGATCCGCGATCCTGGCTCCGGCCAGACCACCCGAGGTCCGGACAGCTCGATCTCGGCCGATGCGACCGGACCGCCAGGGGTGCGGTGGCGGGCCGAGCCGATTGTGCCTCCGGCCGCGTCGAGCTTGGTGCCGCGCCGCTCGATTACATGGCCGTGGTCGGAGGTGAGCAGCACGGTCATGCCGTACGCGCGGGCGGCCCGCAGCAGGGGTTCCAGACCCCCGATCTCCTTGGCCTGCCACGCGCCGTCGCCGAGCTTCTGCTCCTTGCCGAGGCGGTCGTCGACCGTGTTCAGCACGACCGCGACATGGGTGCGCTCGTCGGCAAGGGCTTCGGTGAGAGCGGTGGAGAAGGGCGAACCGGTGTCAGGGCCGCGCAGGTCATCCTTGTGGAAGACGACCGCCGGAGCCCCGTTCCAGCAGGAGTGCTGGGGGAAGAGCCGCTTCTCGTCGCTCTGGTCGCCCTTCATCAGGGTGCCCGCGAACAACGAGGTTCGGGATACGGCCGTGAGGGTGGGCAGCGCGGCAGCCACGGCGCGCCGAACAGGCGCTCCGGTCGCAGCAGGCAGCGGGTCGAACTCAGCCCACTGCCCACGAAGTTCTTCACCAAGCTCCGCAGCTATCGCCGCGCTCATCCCATCCACGAGCAGGAGCAGGACCCGTCGGCCGGGGCTGGCCACGACGGGTGCAACAACACGGTCCAGCAAGCTCTCCACGGTGAGCATGACGCCGGGGGCGGTGCCACCCGCGGTCCACACCGCAAGCCGCTCGGAGAACGCACGGTCCAGCTCGCGGCGCTTGTCCCGCACCTGCACACCGATCCGGCTGTATGCGTCGGCGAGTACGCCGTCCGGGTCGCCGCCCGCTTCGAGGTGTTCCAAGGCCCGCTCCACCCAGCCGAGTTCGCAGATCTGACGGGCGGTGCCGTCAGCGACCGAGGCGATATCGGCCTCAGGCGAGCCGGCAAGCCACTGTCGCAACCGCGCCGCCATCCTCACCCGCTCGATACGGGCCCGGGTAGCGCCGTCGGCGGCCAGAGCATGATCGGCCAGCGCGGTGACGGCAGCGGTGATCGTGTCGGTGCCGCCGTCCGCGAGGGCACGACCAGCCGCGGTGAAGCGGGCATCGAGTCCGGCCGCGAGCAGCGGGCTGGCAGTCGCGGCAGCCTGTGCCCCGAACTGTGCCACGAGCTGTGCGGCCCGAGTCAGGACCGGGTCGGCGAGCCGGTGCTCGCCTCGGTCGACAAGCCCGCGGACGAACGCCTCGCCACTGGATCCGAAGGAGGCCAGGAGTCTGTCGAGGTCGTCGCCCTGGGCGGGAGGCTGTTCACCGAGCCACCGCTCAGCGCGCCCTCGCGCCCGGTACAAGTCGTGGTCGGCCTCTGCGTGCCCCCACAAGGCGGCGCAGACGACCGCGTAGGCGGCTGCGTCTGCCCCGTGTTCGGCATTCACCAGGGCAGTGATGATCTTTCCGGTGGAGCCGCCATGTTCGGGTTCGGCGAGGAAGCGGGCCAAGCCGGCCCGCTCCGGTCCGCGCAGGTCGCGCAGGAGGTCGGGGCCGCCAGGGGTGAGGGCCCATCGGAACAGTGCAACGGGGTCGATGCGGTCCCCGTCGTCGTGCGCGGCTGGCCCGCCTAGCGCATCCGTGTCGTGACGGCCGAGCCTGAGACGGCGCCTGGCCAGCCGGGTGAGTGCCTCGTCTCGAGAGAGCACTCCCTTGCCCAACGAGGGCCAGCCGCGGGTGGCCGCCGCGTCCAGGAGCGCTTCGGCCGCCCAGATCTCGCTGCGCAGTCGCCCGTCGAGGCCGCGTGCATCGAACGCCTCCTGCACGACCTCCCAGTTGTCGACGGACCGGATCCTGCCGCCGTAGACACGGGCGAGCAGCCCGGGGTCGAGGTCGGTATCCTCGCGGTCGGTGAGGACGACCAGGACCTTGGGGTCTGGGGGAGTCGCCGCGTCGAGGTGGCCCAGGATCTGCTCATGTACGGCCAATACCGAGGGCCCGACGGCCACGCGCGCCCGCAGCCCGCCCGCAGTCTGTAGCGCGGCGGGCCCGTCCCAGGCCGGATCGGCCCGCAGCAGCAGGACGCGGACCGTGCCGTCACCGAGCCGGCTGCGCGCAGCGAGGTACTGGCGGACGGTACCCGCCGGCAGCCGGGCAAGACCGGCGGACGGGGGCGCTGCGGTGACGGTCTCGGACATCAGTCGACAACCTTCCAGACGACCTCGACGGTGGCGTTGGGGTTCTCAGCCGCGAGCGCCGCGATCTCCGCCTGCAGCTCGGCGGCAGCCCGCGCGGCGGTGGTTCGCCCGCCGCCGGAGCGGACACCGGGCCGAGACGGCGTGCGGGGCCCCGGCTGCGCCACCGGCTCCGGCAGCACCTGCGGGTGGGCGGAGCCGCCGATCAGGTCCACATCGTCCGAACTCGGCGACGGGATGGCGGGGGTTTGAGGCTGCTCGGCCGTGGTCTGTCGGGACCTCAGCAGGGACAGCACCTCCCGGCCACTGGCCTGCAACACGCCCGGCAGGTCGGGGTAATCCCCCGGATCGCCGGCGGCGGCATCTCGCACCCGCTCCAGGACAGCCGCGCCGTCCACACCGAGGGTGTCGGCCAGGCCCAGCTGGTCCCAGCTGGTGTTCTGCAGCGCGGCAGCGACCTTCCCCGCGCCCTTGAGGGACATGGCGTAACGGTGTGCGGTGAAGTCGCCAAGGTCGAAGCGTGCGAGCCGGTCAACGACGCTCTTGGCGTCTATGCCGCCCTCCGTCACCGACTTCACCAGCTCCTGCGCCCGCCGAGCGAGGACGAGGCGGGGCGAGGCGTCATCGAGGCGCAGGAAGGAACGGTGCTTCTCCAGTTCCCCGACGAGCCGTCCTGCGTCCTGGGCGAGCGCGGCGGCGGCCTGCTTGATCTGTCCGGCGAACTGGTTGACGATCCGCCCACGACGCAGTTGCGGCGCCCGGTCTCCAAGCACGGTCTCATACCGCTTCCGCGCCTCGGTCCAGTCCTCCTCACTGGGCAGAGCCTGCTCGCGCAGGGCGTAGTCCCGCTTCAACTCATGTGGTGCGGGCGCCGGTTCGACGGGGACACCCCCGCGAACCCACACCCGGTCAGTCATCTCCGCGTAAGCGGCGGCGAGCAGCCGGCGCAGCGGCTCGGACAGTCCGCGCGGCTCGGGGAGGTCGCTCCAGTCGGAGAGCTTCACCAGAGTCGGCTCGGCCGTGCCGTCCCAGCGGGCCTGGCTGGTGAAGTGGTCAGGCCAGGTGGTGGACTGCCGGTAGTACGCCTCCCGCATGGTTCCGAGCCCGAGGCCGCCCGCGATCCGCGCCATGGTCTTGCGATCCTTGCCATCGACCTCGACCTGTCCATCGCGGTCCTCGGCGGCCTTGCGCACGTACTCGAAGACGGTCCTGATCTCGGCAGGCTTCACAGACTTGCCGGCCCCATCGGGGTCCAGGTCGGGGTGGGCAGGGTACTGGTGGGCAAGCAGCCTGCTGGCCAGGTCGCGGGCAGCAGCGTCCAGCGCTGCACCGAGCGGAAGCCGAAGCTCAGGTACATCCTGCTGGGCGACCAAGTGGGTGTCGAAGCCGAGGTCCACGACCCCTTCCTGCTTTTGCGCGAGCCCGTACGCCTGCCGCAGCGCCTGGGTGACGCGCTCGGTGAGGATGTTGCGCTGCGACTGCAGCATGCTCTTGGCTCGCGCCTTGTCGTCAGCGTTGAGGCTGCGTGCGAATTCGGAGTCGAAGCGGGCCTCGTCGGCGAGGGCCTTGTCGATGACGACGAGACGCTCGAAGTCACTGCGGGAGGCGTCGGTCAGGTGGGTGGGCAGCCAGGCCAGGGTGCGCGAGTCGCCACCCGGCTTCTCTCGCAGGGCACGCAGCCGCTGCAGGTCGTCCATCGGACCGAACTCGCCCTCGTCGTACGGGAAATCCACGACGAGCCGCCAGGCGTCGTCCTGGCTGGGCCGCAAGGTCGCCTCGGACAGCGAGTCGACGTCGGCGACGTGGCCGAAGACCACCTCGATCTGTCGTTCGGTGCCCTTCCACACAAGGTCGAGCACGTCGTATGCGTCGAAGCCGCCGGGCCCGTCGCCAACCCCGAGCGCGTCCTTGAGCAGGCTGCGCATCTTGGCGCGCCGGTTGCCCAGGTTGTTGTGGACCTGTGCATTGGCGAGGACGGCGTCCAGGTCGACGCCGGTGAGTTCTAGACGGACCACCGCGCACGGCCCGGTACCGGCGACCTTGATTTCAGGGAAGGTCGCCGCCCACTCCTTCACCTTCTGCTCGAGCCGGCCGACCTCGGTCCCCGCGATTCGGGTGGTGATGGAACCGTGGTTGAGGGCGTGCAGCCGCGCCAACGTGAGGTCGGCGAGCGCGGGCACGCTGGGCGCGAGCGCCGACAGCAAGAGGGTCTGCAGGAGCCGGCTGTCGCCGGTGAAGTCGCGGCAACGGGCCGCGAGCTGCGGGTCGCCCAGGCTCTCGGGAGAGCGTCGGTACGCCTCGACCTGGTCGTCGGTAACCTGGTTGGTCTTCAGCAGGTACGGGCGCAGCTTGTCCCGGTACAGCTTGTCGGCAGCTTCGAAGTGGACATTGGTCTCCCCGCTGAACGCTTTGTCGCCGCCGCCCGCGATCGCCGGATACAGATCGCCGAGCGGCACGAGCTGTCCGAGCCGCCAGTCGTCACGATGGTCGACAAGCAGCTGGCTCATCAGCTTCAGGCCGGTGCGGGAGCGCTGCAGCGCGGCAGAGATGTGCACCAGGGTGTCCATGAACGCCGGCGGGAACGGGTAGGTCCGCCTAAAAGCGTCCTCGTCCGCGCCGGTGGTGGACTTGTCGTGCCCCAGCAGGGTGTCCCACACGTCCGGGCCGAGCTTCTTGGCCTCAGCGAACGCCGCGTCCACCTTCGCCTCGGCACCCGGCACGGGCTTTAGCAGGCGAGCCTGCGCGATCTGAGGAAGGTTGCGGTCCTCCAGGACGATCTCGTCGTAACGCCCGCCGTTGAGCTTCAGGGTGTCCTGCACTGCCGCCTCGGCGGCACCGGACATCTCCTCACCGACCAGCTCACGCAGATCGCGCTGACGGGCGATGAACGACACCACCGGAATGGCACGCCGCTCGTCACCGCCCTCCACGAAGTTCGTCACCTTGCTGGATTCCCTGCCCAGCACCTTCTGGTCGTGGATGAGAGTGGCCAGCCACAGGATCAGCTCGTCCATGAACAGGATGAGCCCGTCGTAGCCCAGCGCCTTGGCGTGCGCCGCGATGACGCTGAGCCCCCTGTCAAGGGAGATGAAGCCGCTGGCGTCCTCGGAAGCATTGCGCGCGAAGGCGGGGAACAGCGTTCTTGTGAGGTCCTGGACGAGGCGGGCACGCAGTTCCCTCGGCGTGGAGGGATTGTCCAGATCGAGGCTCTTGGTGTTCTCGTGTTCCTCCACCGCGTCCATGGCCTCGTCGAGAAGGCTGCTGGTCCAGGTGAAGGAATCACCCCATTCGTCCTCCTGGCCACCGGCATCGGCGAGCTGCGCGATCACCCAGTCGTCGCCGTTACGTCGGCGCTGCTCGGCGAAGTCCTCGAAGATCCCGTCGGTCCGGTAGACCTGCGGCAGCGGGCAGTCCTCATGCAGCTTGCGTACGTGCTCCACGTACTTGCCGAGCACCCGCTGCTCCAAAGACTTGGCGCCGAGCATGTGGTACGGCACCAGCAGGAACTTACGGTCATCCGCGTCGAGCCAAGAGTGCCGGGCCCGCACCGGATCGAGCTCGCTACGGTTCCGAGCGGCCCGGTTGCGCGAGAGCAGCGCGTAAAGCACCGCCATGAAGTGCGACTTACCGGAACCGAACGAACCGTGCAGATATGCGGCCTTCGACGAGTGGCTGTCGAGCGCCGACTTGATCAGGTCCAGGGCCTCGTCGAAGTTACCCAGCAGCCGGTCGGTGACGACGTAGTCCTTCAGGGCCGCCTCAGCCCCCTCGGCGGTGACCGCCTCGTTCAGCTTCAGCACGAAGTCGGAGGTGGACACCGACTCCGGGATGTCGATCAGCTCCCGCAGAAGCGGCCGGTCCTCGGGGCGAGAGTTGTTCCTACTCATGAACGCCATGGTGTTTAAGCTCCTCGCCCTGATCAGTCGGACTCTGCGCCGGCGACGGCATCGGTGACGGTGTCCGTGACGGACATCTGGGCGGCGGCCTTCGCGCCCGTTCGCCTCTTGGGCGCGGCTGCCTTCTTCGCGCCTCCGCGAGTGGCCGCGGCCGGGCGCCAGGCCCGCAGAGCGTCGTCGGTCAGCCCGAGCTCGCCCTGCTTCTGCTGCCGGAATGCCAGGATCTCGCCGGCCGGCGACGCCCCGAACTCCGGGTCGTACTCGCCATGCCACTGCTCCAGCCATGGCTGCAGCTCAAGCAGCCCGGCCAGGTACGGCACGATCTCCTCGTCGCCGAGCCCCGCCTGCTGGATATACGAGGCAAGGGCGAGCGCCTGCTCCAGGTGGTCCCAGCCGGCCCATCCGTACAGCTCCGGTGACTGCGCGTTGACCGTGCCATACGACACGAACCGCTCCTTCGGCACGTCGAGCCTCCCGCGCGCACGCCAGTAGCTCGGCTTCAGGAAGTCCGCGGAGTTGTACTTCGCTGGCACGGGCGTCCGATCACGGACCTTCCGCTTGGCGGGCTCGTCGGGCGCAGCATCCTCCTCACGCTGCAACTCCCACACCTGCTCCCAGTCGGAGTGCTTCTTCAACCCGGTCGGCTTGTAGCGCAGCGCGGACACGAACGGCACGTGCTCCTCTGACAACAGCTCCCGCACGGTCTTGGCGAGATCCTGCCTGGGGGCGTACAGCTCGGCGACGGACGTGAAGTCCTCGTCGGCGGAGAGACCTTCGGCGAGGCGAGCGAGGGTGGTGACAGTCGGGTTGCCACTGGCATCGAACCAGTGCGCGCGGGTCTCGACCCGGTCGAGCAGCCAGAACTTCAACGCCCGCTGTCGCATCACCTCCCAGCCCTCAGTGGACCAGCGCCGCTTGTACTCCGGACGCTCGACCATGCCGATGGCACGGTTCGACCCGATGACCTCGATCCGCCTCTGCACGAGCGCCTGGTAGTCGGCTGGCCAGTGGGCGGGGATCTCCGTGATTGGCGTGGACCCATGCCGCTTGAACCACTCGTCGCTAGCCTCGCCAGCAGCGACCCGCCTCGCCAGCACGATCTCGAAGGCCCTCTCGCCGAGGGCGAGTTCGGGCACGGCGGAGGCGTCGGGCAGGCGCAGATCTTCGGAGTGCAGGTTATAGAGGGAATAGACCTGCCAGTCCAATTCCTCCTGGAGGGCAATCATGCGGGCGCGGATTGAGTCGAAGCGGGCCTTCGCTTCGCGGAGGGCGGTGGCGGTGGGGACGGCCTCACCGGCAAGGGCGGCGGGGACCGTAATGGAAAGCTGCTGGGCGAAAGCGTCAAGCTCGATTGCGAGGGCAGTGGGGTATTCAGAGGGTAGGGGGAATTCTTGGAGCTTGGTGCCGGTGAACTCGTAGAACCGCTCCCACGCCTGTGATTTATAGCCCTCGTTTACGCCCTGGCTACCCTTGTCGTGGCTCACCATCTTGAGCCAGAACCCAGCCGTGGAGCTACTGAGCAGCCCAAGCAGCCGAACGTGTTCTTCCTCTGTTGCCGTCTCCCGCAACTTGATCACGGGCGCAGTCTGTTTGAAAACCTTCCCGCCCCGATCCAGCGCAAAGTGATTGTGCGTGGCCACGAAGGGGAAAGCAATTCCAAGAGGGGCACTGAAACGCTTCGGGAAGAACATGCTGTGATCGAACCAGCGCAGGCCGCGCTGAACCGGCGTCTGCCCAAAATCAATGCGTCGATTCAAAACCGTTCGCCGAGGCCACAGGAATTTCTCTTCGCTCGATGTGAGTTCCCGTGCCTCCCCCTTCGGTCCGTAAGGGAAGAGGGTGACGATTGGAGCTTCAGTAAGATAGTCTCGCACGCCATCGCCAAGGACTACGGGTACGGTGCCTTTTGTGATCCCCAAGGTCTTCGCTGCCGAGCTTGGGAGATAGTAGGCATCATCCAATCCGGTGTGCGTGGTGCGTCCAATCGCATCGATCTCACGGCTCAACCTGGACATCGAATTTGCATCAAGCTGATGCACCATTTCGAGACCACCCGCAGCGAGAATCCAAGGCTGTCGAGCAAAATGATCGTTGCGATCCATGTCATCTGTCGATACCCACAGTCCAGAACTCCCAGGCTGGTCAATCTGGGCAACAATCGCCCGCCACACCAACCCGTCTTCTGGCTTCTCCGGTGCCGAAGGCTCCCCCTGTACGCTCCGTACCGTCCGGATCGTGGCCTGTCGCTTTGTTCCTTCCCTCGGCCGTCCCACGAGGATCACCGTCGGTGTCCCGTGTCCCGGCACGTAGGCGCCCGAGGTGTCGATGACCTCGGTGAGTTCGACCTTGTGGGCGAAGTACTCCTCGATGAGCTTGGTTCCGAATTCGCGCTTCATGAAGGAGTTCGCCGTGATCTGGCCGACCATGCCGTAGCCATTTCCGTCGTTCCCGCCCCGCTTGGCCAGTTCGAAGAACCTCTGGGCGAAGGGGACGGACAGCGCGTACGTCCCCGCGCAGGCGTCGTACAGCTCCCGGTACAGCTGGTTGAGGTTTTTGTCCTTGACCGTGATGTACGGCGGGTTGCCCACCACCACGTGGTACCGCCCCTGCTCCAGGATCCCGGGGTACTCGTGCACGTCCTCTGTTGCGTAGGAGAACTCGGCCAACGGGTCACCGGCCCCGCCGCCGTCCTCCTCCTCGAGCCCGAGCCCCAACTGCAGCTCCAACTGCCGGTCCTTGATGAGGGAGTCACCGACCGCGAGCTGGATCGGCCACTCGTACTGCCTGGCCTCTTCGAACGTCCGCATGCCGCTAGCAGCCATCGCCGCGACAAGGAGCCGGAAGCGGGCGACCGCGACCGCGAACGGGTTGAGGTCGACCCCGTGCACCGAGTCGAGGGCGGCCCGCACCCGCTCGTACGAGCCCACCGCGGGCCGCTGCTCGACCCACATCCGCACAAGACGTCGGAACGCTCCAAGTACGAAGTGTCCGGACCCGCAGGTCGGGTCGATCATCTTCAGTTCTTCGAAGCCGAACTCCCGCACTGCCGGGGTCATAGTCCGGTCGAGGATGAACTCCTCCACGAACTCCGGCGTCTGCAGCAGCGCGTACGTCTTGCGGGCCGCCTCGCTCAGGTCCTGGTACAGGTCGCCGAGGAACCGGGTGTCCCATCCCTCGGTGCCGTCCTCGCTCAGCGGGTCGCTGAAGTCGTGTACGAGAACAGGGCCGCCGGCACCGCCATCGCCGTCTCCGCTGAGCTCTCCCTCGCCAGCACGCTGCTCCCGCCAAAACGCGAGCAGCGCGCCGGCCCCGTCGTGCGAAAGCGGGATCTGGTAGAGCGGGTTGTGATCGCGGTCGAAGAGCAGTCGGCCGGCCTGCCCGGCGCCCAGCTCTGCGAACGCCGTCTCCAGCCAGCCTCGGTACGTCGGGTCGGCGTCCTTCTCCAGGTACTCCTCGTACCGCGCCCGCGCGGTCTCGCGCCCAGCTACATCCGGGGCGGTGATGTACGGCTCGGCGATCAGCCGGTTGTCCTCGCTGAAGCGGACGAAGACGGTGCCGAGCACCCAGGCCACCGCAACCTGGGTGATCCGCTCCCCGAGCCAGGCGTTCCACGTCGCCGCCGTACGACCCAGCTTCCGGGCCTGCTCGTACTCACCGCGCAGCCGCGTCCCTACCTCGGGGACAGCTTTGACCTGCTGTTCAAGGTCGGTCTCTGCCGCCTTGACCTGCTTCTGCAGGTCGGCGAGGAGGCTCTTGCGGTCGATCACGGAACGGCTCCTGTGGAGAAATCGGAGTGGGCGGAAGAAGGCCGGTTCAGGAGGGGAATAGGGTCAGGATTCCGGTGCGAGGTGTTTGCGCGCGACCCAGGCATCGGGCACGACGATCCACTCGTCGAACCCTGCCTGGTACGGCACGCTCTGCCCGGCCAGCCGCGGTGCTTTCGCCGGGTCGGACTGAGCGACGAGCAGCCACAGCGGACTGCCACCTTGCCGCGCTTCCTCCGCGAGCCTTACGAGCAGGTCCAACGCGTCGTACCGGGCGAGCACCGCAGTGTCGGTAAGGAGCAGCGGTCCCTGCCCCTGCCGCAGTCGCTCTCGCAGCTGCGGCTCGATGCGCCCCCACGCCTTGTCTGTACGGATGCGCAGCTGCTGGTGAGCCCGGCTTCCGGGTTCGGCAGCGTCGGCCTTGAGGACGGTCTCCCAGGTCGGTCTGGCCGCCTCGCCGATCACACTGCGCAGTTCGTTCACGAAGAGCCCGGTCAGTGACACCGGCTGCACACCGTACGGCTCGTCCGCCAGGTGCCGCACCGCGTCTTCAGCACCCCGGTGGGGCACCGTTAGGACCCGGAAGCCGTCCTGTCCCGCCGAGTGGCTGAGCCGCTGTTCGGCCTTGACCGCGGCGGCGACGGCCGCATCCGCGTCGTATTGGGTGGGGGCGGATCGACGGGCCGCCGAGGCTCCCCAGCTCGCCGAGGTCAGGCCGGCGGTGGCGTCCCCAGCCGGACGGTCCGGGATGAGGCGGAGCACCTTGTCGTAACGCGTCGCCAGCTTCAGCTCGAAGCCGGCCTGCTTCAGGTGGCGGACCAGTGCGCTGCCCGTGGGCAACTCGCGTGGCACCAGCGGGTCTGTGCCCAGGTCGGGGAAGCGGGTCGTGACTCGCTTGTGCAGGGCGTCAACCGTGAGGCCCGGCAGTCGCTCCTCCTCGACGCCCGACTGCACGGCGACCACACCAGCCTGGGTGATCCTCAGCGCGCGAACCAGGTCCAGGTCGCGCGGGTAGATCTCCAGTCGGGGGGTGAGAGCGGCTCGGTTGGAAGCTGCCACCGCGATCTCGGCGGTGCGCCGCTCGTCCCAGCCCAGGTTTCCCGGCGGCCGTCGCACCGCGTCCAGCTCGGTAAGGACGGTGCTGGCAGTCGGCAGGGATTCCAGGTCCGCGAGTCGGTCGGCTCGCGCGCCCAGGTTGAGCGCGTATTCCTGCAGAGCGGGCAGCGTCGGGGTATCCGGGCCGTCCACGCCCTCCCGGACATCGATGGCGAGCAGGCCGAGCACCGGATCGGCGCCCTTGGGCATCCGGGCATGGAAGTAGCGGAAGAGCGGCGGGGACTCGTTGTTGTAGCTCTCTCGCTCGACCACCGCGCGCAGGAGCGACAGTGCGAGCGCGCGCCGGCCGCGACGCTCCACGTGCTGGGTGCCGCGCCGGGCGATCAGCGCGTCGGCGAGCTCGATCACCGGGGCCACCCGGCCGCGCTCGGCAAGAAGCTCCACCACCACCTCGCGCAGCAGTCCAAGGGCGGCGTCCTCGTACCATCGCTCGCGCGCCTTCTTCACGATCTGCGGGATACGGCCCGCCGTCAGGCCCACCGCGTCGGCGACGTCCCGCTGCCGAACCCATGCCAGGCCCTCGGGCAGCTTGCCGGTCTCGTTGGGCAGCCGCAGTAGCAGCCGGACCGCTTCGCGCTCCTTGGCGTTGGAGCGGGCATTGCCGCTGGATGGCTTCGGGACCAGGCGAGCGGCCAGCGCGTCCAGGCTCAGTGCGCCCAGCAGCTGCGGGTCAGTGACATTTCCGCCGCCGGCAGCGACCGACTCGGCTACCGCCTGCTCCAGCTCCGTGATTTCCTGGCCGGCTGCCTTGCGGGCTTCCGCGCTGAGTGGCGCGGGGGCCGCTTTGCCGAGTCGGAGGTTCCACTCCTTCTGCCGGCGCTGGATCTCCTCCCGGGTGCGCGAGCCCATGCCCGGCGCAGTGAGGAACTTCCTCGCCGAGTAATCCAGTACGTCCCCAACGGTGTTCAGACCCATGGCGAACAGCTGGGACTGCGCGGAGAGCGTCAGACCTGCCACGGACAGAGGCGTCGTACGGTCAGCCCTGGCCGCCTGCTGGTCACGAACCTGCTCGACGGAAGCATCGTCGTCCTCGCGGCCGATCTGCGGCCCGGCGTCCTGCGTGGTCCCTACGCTTTCCGCCGTACCGTGCCCGGAGCTCGGAGCTGTTGTCCGCTGTGCATCCAGGAAGATTGCCTGCCAGGCACGCTCCATCGGCTTCAGGTCCGAGAACCGGTCCTTCACGTCCCGCGCCAGAGCCTTGCGGAAAAAGGCGACCAGGCCGTCGCGAACCGCCGGCTCGAAGGCGTCGGCGGCGAGCTGCGGGTACGGCCACTCCTGCGGATCGGTCTGCCGGGCTGTGACGGCACCGTCACCCCATCGGGGCAGCTCGTTCGACGCCATCTCGTGCAATGTCGCCGCGAGCGCGTACCGCTCGGCATGACCGTCGTACGAGCCGCGCGTGATGACTCCCACGAACGGGTCGAGATAGCCCTCGGTGCCCGCATCGATCTCCTTCGCCGGGTATCCGGCGAGCGAGAAGTCGATCAGCACCAACTGTCGGGTGCCGTTGGGACGGATCCGGATGGCGATGTTGTCCGGCTTCAGGTCCCGATGCCAGATTCCCTCCGCCTCCAAGTGCTCCACCGCGCCGAACAGGTACTTCCCGTACGCCTCCAGCTGGTCCATGCCCAGGCGGCCGTTGTCCCGCAGCTGACGGGCGACGGTGTCCTCACGCCGCCTCGGTCCCTTCCCGTCACCACGGTCCTGGTCCTTCAACTCTCGGCTGTCGCCGACGTATTCGAGAGCGAGCACCCGGCGTCCCGCGAGAGTGATCGGCTCCCGCTCGTACAGCGCGATGATGCTGGAATCCCGGTGGATGCGGCCCAAGATCTGGGCCTCCCGGTCAAGGACGGCGTGCTTGGCCTCGCTCAGCGCGACCTTCAACACAGCCACCGGCAGGGTGCCGCTGCGCCGCGGCTCGCCCGCGAGATCCCTCACGAGGAACGCCCGAGAGGTCGAGCCCGTGCCGAGCCGGCGAACAACCTCCCAGCGCCCGGCCAGTACATCCCCGGCCACGGCCTCCAGCGGGTCCTTCTCCGGCTCGCCCCGATCCTCGTCCGTTTCCGATCCCGACCCGCCGTCCCCGCCCGTGCCTGCGGCTGTGGCCGGGCCGACGGAGTCCTTTTCGGTGAATGCCTGCTCGACGTACTCCAGCATCTCCAGGAAGTCGTCGACCGTGGACAGGCGACGGCCCGGTTCGTACGCGGTGGATGCCTCCACCAGGTCGTCGATGTCCGGGTTGAGTCCGTCGACCAAGGCACTCGGGCGCAGGCTTTCGCCAGCTTCCAGGCGGGCCATGACCTCGCTCTGGCTTGCGCCTGGCGCCTGCCCGGTGACCAGCAGATACGTGAGGACACCGAGCCCGTACACATCGAGGCGCACTGGATCGGCCTTCGGAATTCTCAGCTCCGGCGCCAGATACGGATCGGCCTGCTCCGAGACGTGGAACCCGGACACATTTGTAGGAGCCAGGGTCAGTGGCCGGCCACGGCTGGCACTCTGGCCTGTAGCGATCTGCCAGTCCGCGATCTGCGGCCAAGGGCTCAGCCAGCGCTGCTCCTCGCCGAGCTCCCGCCCGCGCGGGCCGCGATCACGCGGAATGATGTGCACTGCGTGCGCCGACAGTGTGCGGTGATGGACACGGCGGGAGTGCGCGGAGCGCACCGTCTCCGCGAGCTGCCGTACGAGCGCGAGGCGACCCCGCAGGTCCAGCTGCTTCCCGTGCTGCACCAGAAAGTCGTCCAGCCGCAGAGTCTCCGGGTGGTAGTCGAACAGAATCGTCGGCCCGGCCGGATGCCCCGACGGCAGATAACTCTTCAGCTGTACCGCACCAGGGTGCCGGAACCGGCTGAGCACCAATGCCTCGCGAGCAGCGGCCTGCTCCACCGAACGCCGCTCGGCGTCCGAAGCACCGCGCTCACTGAGGAAGACCCGCACTCGCGCCAGATCGTGCAGCTGGGAGTGACGGCCCAGGTAGTCGGCCCAGGTGGGTCCGGAGTCGAACGCCTTCGCGTCCAGGAGATAGGAGCCCACCTCATGCTGGCGGCGGATCGGTGCGATGCCGAGCTTCTTCAGGGCCACGTCGACGCGGCGGGACGTCTCGGCCGTTATCCGGCGCCGGGCGTCACCCGGCGGCTCAGCCAGCATTTCCACGAGCTGCTTGACCGTGAAAACGCCGTTCAGATCGGCGGCGGGCAGGTTCACACGGAGCTTGTCATCGGTGAAGCAGACCGCCTCGCCCACCCAGATCTTCGGCCGGTCCCCGGGCCGACCGGAGACGTCGTTAATCAGGCCGGCCAGTTCCTTGGCCTTCCGATTCGCCAGGTGCAGAGGGTTGCCGTGTCGCCGCTGAGTCCCGCCGGGCGTGGTCTGCACCCAGTCGTTACCGCCGCCGCGTACCGAACCGTGCCAGTCCTTCAGCTCGAGGAGGAACACCCCGGCCGGTGCTGTCACCAGAAGATCGATCTCGCGGACATGGCCACTGTTCGCGGTGAACGTGAAGTTCGACCAGGCGCGCCACGGCTCCTCGTCCGGCATACGCCTGCGGATCGCTTCCAGGCCGCGGCGCTCGTGCTCGTGCTCGGACTCGGTGACCGTCGTCCACCGATCTTCCAGCATGCGACTCCCCGCCTGTGTCCATTTGCGCACATTTGCACGTACCGCGACCCTGCCGCCGTTCGCAGGAACGTCGGGCTGCCCCCGCTGGATGAATCTTAGAGGGCAGGACTGACAGCAAGAGGGAGAGCTGGCTTCCTGGCGGTCTTTGCCCTTCGAGCCTGATCACCGGGTTCCCGCAGGTCAGGTAGAGATTCAGCCACGGCATGTCAGTGATGGCCCCGCGCTGCCGGTTACGCGAAGGCGTAGGAAGCCATCGATGGTGGGGCTCGTGCGGGCCAAGCGCCGAGCAGAGAGCTCTAATGGGTGGTCTCACCAAGGAATGGGCGACGCAGGTCGCGGAGGCCGAGCTCAGCAGCACGCTTCCAGTGCATACAAAGGGAGTGGCCAAGCTCGCAGTCGAAGTAAGTCAGGTTTTCGGCCAGGACGCCGGCCTCCTCATCGCTGCCGCCACACTGCACGACGTCGGGTACGCGCCGCGCCTGGCCACAACCGGGTTCTGTCCACTGGACGGGGCCCGGTTCTTTCGGGACGAGCACGGGGCCGACGAGCGGCTGGTGCGGCTGGTCGCGAATGACTCGTTCGCGCTCCTGGAGGCCGAAGAGCGGGGACTGCGGGAGGAGCTCGCGGGCGAGTTCCCCTTGCTGGAGGAGCCACTGCTGGTGGACGCGCTCGTTTACTGCGATATGACGACCACGCCCGATGGGGGCCGGACCACCGCCGCGGAGCGGGTCGCGGAGATCCTTGGCCGCTACGGGGACGACAGCGTGGTCGGGCGGTTCATCCGTCGGGCGGCGCCGGAGATCTTCGCCGCCGTGGGGCGGGTGGAGGCGGTGCTGGCGGCTCAGCCGAGGTAGGGGTAGGTGCCGGCGAGGTAGTCGCCGATCTGCTGGCGCATGCTCGCGTGGATGTCGTACTGGTCGAGGTCGGCCGGCTGGACGAAGCGCACGCTGTCGGCCTCGTCGTTGATCGTGGGCTCGCCGCCGACGGGTCGGCCGATGTAGGTGTTCTCGTACTGCTGGGGGATCTCGCCGTCGGTGTACGCCACGATGTGGTTCGGGTTGGTGTAGACGCCGAGGAAGCCGGTGATCTCGGCGACGATCCCCGTCTCCTCCAGGCACTCGCGCACCGCGCACTCGGCGGCGGTCTCGCCGATGTCCTGTGCGCCGCCGGGCAGCGCCCACTGGCCCGTGTCACGGCGGCGCTGGAGCAGGATGGCACCGCTGTCGTCGACGACCAGCAGGTTGCTGGCGGGGATGAGGGTGTTGGCCTTGGGGGCGTCGGGATCGTTGTAGTACTCAGTCCACGGCCGTGCGCGGCCCAGACGGCGTCGAAGCTCTGAGCGTAGTTGTCGAACCAGCCGCCTTCGGTGCCCTGCCGGAGGTGAAGCAGCGGATTGGCGCTGGCCGGGCACCCCCACACGTGAGGATTGACCAGCAGGTTCTCGTCGTAGAGGAAGAGCGAGGTGCACAGGGTGGTGTCGTGCAGCCGTACCTCGCACCCCGGCTTGCCCAGACGGGAACGGTAGTAGGTCAGGGAGGCGATCTTCGCCGCGAGCGTGTCGCCGATTCCTCTCGGTGCGAAAGCGCGCTTCAAGGTCGGCGTTGCGATCTTTGTGGCCACGCACTTCAGCGGGCCAGCTGAGAAGTTCGCCACGACGAACGACATCCTCGCCGTCCATCGCGATCACCTCGGGCCTGTGGAACAGCGGGGCCTCGCTGCTGTCGCTCGGCACGGTAAACGGCCTGGGACAAGGGGACCGGCGGCATCGGGAGAGATGGAAGGAGACATGAGTAGAGGGCGAAGGCGGCCAGAAAACGACGGTGCGGGGGCGGGCGGGGTGGTCCAGAGGGGGTGTCCTGCGTCGGTACCCTGGAGCGCATGTCTACTGCTCCGGTTCGCGTTCGTTTCGCCCCGTCCCCGACCGGCATGTTCCATGTCGGTGGTGCACGGTCCGCTCTCTACAACTGGGCCGTGGCGCGACAGTCCGGCGGCACGTTCGTCCTGCGGATCGAGGACACCGACGCGGCCCGGAACAAGCCGGAGTGGATCGACGGAATCATCAACGCGCTCGCGGCGATCGGCATCCACGGCGAGGACACGGCCTTCGAAGGACCGTACTTCCAGTCGCACAACGCCGACCGGCACCGGGAAGCGGCCCAGCAGCTCTTCGCGGCCGGCCGGGCGTACTACTGCGACTGCACCCGGGAGCAGCTGAAGGAACGCACCGGGTCGGACCACCTCGGGTACGACGGGTTCTGCCGGGAGCGGGGGCTGGCCTTCGAGGAGGGCCGGGCGCTGCGGTTCCGGACGCCGGACGAGGGCGAGACCGTCGTGGTCGACTTGATCCGCGGGGAGCCGGCGTTCCCGAACAGCGCGATCGAGGACTTCGTGATCGCCCGCGGTGACGGGTCCCCGGTCTTCCTGATCGCCAACGTCGTCGACGACCTAGACGAGGGCATCACGCAGGTCATCCGCGGTGAGGAGCACCTGTCGAACACGCCGAAGCAGCAGCTGCTGTGGGAGGCGCTCGGCGCCAAGCCGCCGGTGTGGGCGCACCTGCCGGTGATCGTGAACGAGAAGCGGCAGAAGCTGTCCAAGCGCCGTGACAAGGTCGCGCTGGAGGACTACCTCGCCGAGGGCTTCCTGCCCGAGGCGATGGTGAACTACCTCATGCTCCTGGGCTGGGGCCCTGGTGACGACCGGGAGATCATGCCGTACGAGGAGCTGGAGCAGCTCTTCCGGATCGAGGACGTCAACACGGCGCCGGCCTTCTTCGACGTGAAGAAGCTGACGGCGTTCAACGGCGACTACATCCGCGCGCTCTCGCCGGAACAGTTCGTCAACGCCTGCGCGCCGTGGCTCGTCGCTCCGCACGCGCCGTGGGCCCCGGAGGCGTTCGACAAGGACGTGTTCGAGGTGGCGGCGGCGCTGGCTCAGACCCGGATCGCGCTGCTGTCGGAGATCATCGGCTACGTGGACTTCCTGTTCCTCGACGAGCCGGTCGAGGACGAGGCGTCGTGGAACAAGGCGATGAAGGCTGGCGCCGGAGACATCCTGTCCGGTACTCGCGCAGAGTTCGCCACCGTCGCGAACTGGAAGGCGGACGACCTGAAGGCCGTCCTCCTCGCCGTCGGCGAGAAGCACGGCCTCAAGCTGGGCAAGGCCCAGGCGCCTATCCGGGTCGCGGTCACCGGCCGCACGATCGGACTCCCGCTGTTCGAGTCCATGGAGCTGCTCGGCCGGGACCGCGTGCTGGCCCGTCTGGACGCGGCGGCGAAGAAGCTGGCCGCCGCGCAGGCGTAGCCGCCGTTCAGGCGACCTTCGCGAGAAGGTCGCCCCAGGCGTTGCCGAAGTAGTTCAGATCGAACCGGGCCAGGGCCTCGTACGTTGCCTTGGTCTCCGTCTGACGCGCGGCCGCGCGTTCCCGGACCTGCGCAGGCAGTCGGCCGAGGTCCGGGGCCGGCTGGCCGGTCAGCGTGGCGAGGTCGCCCAGGCCGGCCACCGGGCGGATCAGGCAGGGCAGGCCGAGCAGTAGGGCCTCGGCCGCGCAGCGGCTCCAGCCCTCCCGCATCTGGGGGAGGAAGACGCCGACGTCGCACGCGCACAGCAGCCGGAGGTACCGCTCGCGGTCGACGTCGTAGTGGGCGCCGTCGAAGCCGATGGTGTTGCTGCCGCTGGTGATCACCCGCAGCCCGGGCGCGCCGGCCAGGGTCGCCGAGACCTCTTCGGTGCCCTTCCAGTGCACGGCCTTGCCCGCGTACACGCCGATCACGTCCGGCGACAGACCGAACTCTGCGCGGCACTCGGTCCGGTCGAAGCCGCGGGCCCGCTCGACCTCCGTCATGTCGAAGGCGTTGTAGATCACCCGGACGTTGCGGACGCCTCGGGCCTGGAGGAAGTCGGCCCAGTAGGGGGCGACGCAGACCACGGCGGCGCACTGGGGCAGTACGCGGAACAGGTGCTCCCAGAGCATGGGCTCGACCGGGGCGGAGTCGTGCTGCAGCGGCTCGTAGTGGTGCAGGAGAAATACCGTGCGGGCCCGCATCTCTGGCGTGAAGAGCAACAGGCTCAGGTCGTCCCACATGAAGGTGCCGGTGGTGCTGTCGAGCGCCCGGATGGCCGGGGCCAGGCGGGCGAGGTGGCGGAGCTTGCGCCAGCGGCGGACACGGTAGGTGCGCTTGTGGTCCGGGACCGTGCGCCACTCCACGTCGTCGGCCGTCGCCTCGTGGAGCATCCGCAGGTAGACCCGGCCGCCGGTCCGGCCGACCGGCTCCATTGAGTAGACGACCCGCTTCACGGACGTACCTCCTGGTGGTGTCGGACGTACTCGGCGTGGAGCAGCGTGTACATGGCCTCCAGGTGGGGGCTGAGGCCGCGGGCGGCGCCGGCGAGCGGCAGGTAGAAGTCCTGCAGGCTTCGGAGGAACCGTCGGCGCCTGTCGAGGTTGGGCGAGGCGGCGAGATCGCGCAGGTTGTGGAGACGGTCGGCGAGCCGAACGAGGAGGTCCTCGGGTGGGAGCGCGGCCTGCTTGAAGCGCCAGCGGGTTTCGTCGCCAGCGGCCTTGGGGCGCTGTTCGAGGCGGTGGTCGGCCGTCATTGCCCGCAGGCGGTCGGCGAACGGGGCGCCGAGGTGCTGGACGAGCAGCGCCTCCGATTCAGGGGCCACCTCCAGGGCGTCGTGGAGGAGAGCAAGGAGAAGGATCTCGACCTGGCTGACCCTGATCTCCGTGGCGAGCAGCGTGATGATGGCGAGCGGGTGTTCCAGGTAGGGCGTGCCCTGGTCGCGGGTGTGGCCGTCGTAGACGGTGAGGGCGAGGGCGCCGGCCACGCGGGCACGGGACTGCTCGTCCGTGCTCCACGCGGCGGCGCCGAGCACGGTCAGGACGTGGTCCAGGTCGATGTGGTTCATCCGCTTCACCTCGTACGGGGGGCCGTAGCACGGGGGTCGGGCACGTGGTCGGCGAGGAGCAGGGTGTCGCCGACCGCCAGGGCGTCGAGGCCAAGGTCTGCCGCCACTACAACGGCCTGCTCGGCGGTCCGCAGGATCGGGGTGCCCTTGCGGTTGAAGGAGGTGTTCAGCAGCAGCGGCAGTCCGGTGCGCTCGTGAAACTGCTCCAGGAGTGCGCGCAGGCCCTGGTGATCGGGGGCGACGGACTGCACGCGGGCGGTGCCGTCGTGGTGGGTGATCGCGGCGATGCGGTCCGCTCGGCATCGGCGGACACGGGCGACGCGGTTCATGAAGGGGTCGCCCGCGGACATGAACCACTCCGTGGCGTGCTCGGCGAGGACCGCTGGCGCGAAGGGGCGGTATGCGGCTCGCTTCTTGATCGCGTTGAGCCGGTCACGCGTGGCAGTGTGGCCGGGGTGGGCGAGGATCGAGCGATGGCCAAGGGCCCGCGGGCCGAACTCGAGCTGTCCCTGCACCCAGCCGACGATGTGGTGGTCCGCGAGCAGTGCGGCCACCGTCGGCGCCAGACCCGGGCCGAGATCGGGCAACGAACGGTATCCGGGCGGCACCGCAGCCGCCGGTAGGACGTCCGGGTGCGGGCCCCAGGCCGCGTCGGTCGGCACCGGGAGGCGCTCCTGGCCGAGCTGGTAGTGCCAGCCGTAGAGCGCGGCGCCCACGGCGGTGCCCGCGTCGTGCGGGGCTGGTGCGACGAAGAGGGTGTCGAAGCCACTGTCGGCGGCCAGCTGGCCGTTGAGGTGGGAGTTCAGGGCGCACCCGCCCGAGAACACCAACGTCGAGGCCCTGGTGAGTCGTTGCAGGTGGCGGGCGATGTGGACGACGGACTCGGCGAAGACCTCCTGGACGGCGGCGGCCAGGTCGGCCCGCTTGTGTTCCGGCTGCTCCGCGACGTTATCGGCGGTCCAGGCCCGGCCGCCGAGCAGCAGCGGTGTGCTGCTGTCCGCCGAGCCCCAGGGGTGATCGATGTGGACCTCGCCGTCGTCGCCGAGCCGGACCAGCTCGCGGATCTGTGCTCCGTAGCGCTGGGGATCGCCGAAGACCGCGAGCGCCATCATGCTGCCCTCGGGCTCGTCGCCGGGCGGGATCACCCGCCGCGCGAGGTTCCGGTAGAAGTGCCCGAGGGAGGAGTGGACGCGCCGGGGGCCGGCCGGGCTGGGCACGATGGTCGGCATGGCCTGGTGGAGGCGGTCGATGCAATCGGGTCGCAGGTCGTACCCGGTGATGCGCTCGCGGCGCGGGCCGAAGTCGGAGCCGAGGGAGGAGCCGCCGGCGTCGATGACGAGGCCGGCCGCGTGGTCGTGGCCCGAGAGCAGGTAGCCGGAGAGCACGTGGGCCGTGTGGTGGGAGAGCAGGCGGAGGTGTTCGCCGAGCGGGGCGGGCAGGAGGGTGGCGAGTTCGTCGCGCTCCTCGGCCAGCCACCAGCCGGCGGCGGGGTTGGGGCGCATGGAGGCGGCCCAGACGGCGTCGATGTCCTGCGGTTCGAGGCCGGCGGCCTCCAGGCACCACTGGAGCGCGCGGGTCGGGGCGGTGAGCGTGCCCTTGCGGGTGGGGTGGTTGTGCTTGACGCCGCTCCAGCGTTCCTCCTCGGCCGCGTAGAGGCGGCCGTCGACGAGTAAGGCGGCGCTGGTGTCGTGGTGGAAGTTCAGTCCGAGGACTGCGGGCATGGTCGTGTACCTCCGGTCTGGGTCAGACGGTGAGGGCCGAGGTGGGGAGGATGGCGGCGCCGGAGTCGGTGTACTCGTGGCAGCGCAGGCAGAACCGGAAGTGGTGGCCTCGAGGCGCGAACACCTTGGCCGCGAAGTCCTCGTCCCAGATGCTGAATTCGCTGTCGTCTTTCGCCATGGCGTTGAAGCAGCGGTAGCAGGACCCGTCCATCTCGATCATCAGGTGCTGGTCGAGGTAGCGGTCGCAGATGCCGCGCAGCTCGTTGGCCGGCTGGCCGACGTCGACGTGGTGCACGTGGTTGGTGACGTGGATGGCGCCGTACGTGTCGCAGAGCCTTGCAAGCTGGGCGAGGCGGGTGGAACTGATGCCTTCCAAGACGCTGTTGATGACCACGGTCTTGCCGGCCTCGCGGAGGTGGGGCACGACGGCGTGGACCTCGTCGTAGTTCTCGTGCTCGTCGTCGCAGCCGATGAGGACCTGGTCGTACGAGCGGAGGGTGGCCTCCATGATCCGCCTGTTGCGGGCCAGGGTGATGGCGTTCGTGCCCAGGACCATGACCTTGTCCGGCAGGCGGGTGCGGGCCGCGTCGCTGAGGGCGGGGAAGTCGCGGTGCACGGTGGGCTCGCCGCCGTTGATGTGCAGCTGCTGGAAGGGGATGGTCTCCAGTCTGGCCAGGATGGTGGAGAACAGTTCCAGGGACATGTTCTCGCCCTGGGCGCCGTCGGCGAAGATGCAGAAGTCGCAGGACCGGTTGCACTTCGTCGTGATCTTGATCTTGGCCGTCTTCAGGATGCGGGGCAGGGGCGCACGCGCGGGCATGGCGGGACTCCTTGGGTCAGGGATGGACGTCACCGGGGGTGAGGCTGAGGAAGTCCTGCACGGTGGACTTCTGCCGGTGCCAGAGCGCGAGGGTCGCGCGCAGGGTGCCGGCGGTGGTCGGCCCGGTGGGGATCAACGCCGCCATCCGGGCGGCCAGCCGCTGGGTGGGAGTGGCCTCGTCGGCCGCGAGCGCGTTCAGGGTGTGCGCGGCGGCTCGGAGTTCCTTCGCCTCGCGCCGGATCAGGTAGTCGGTCGCCACGCCGGGCGGCGGTTCGAGGTAGTACAGCCAGCGGGCGACACGGACGCGGAGCATCCCGGCGGTCATCACCCAGTCGGTACGGGTGTGCTCCTCGCCCTGGCCGGCGGGCCCCGCAGCGGGAACGCGGCGCATCGCAGCCTCGAGGGCGACGTGGGCCGTGCGGAGCAGGTGACGCGGACTCCGCGGACGGGCGTCGGGTCGATCTTCGGCGTGCCCGAGGAACAGCTCGGCGTACCCGTCCAGCCCGTCCGGCCGCCACTGTGTGAGGGCGGCCGTCTTGCCTGGGCAGCGCGTCCGTGTCGCGAGCGCGGTTGCGGCGAACCAGCAGGGGGCCAGGTAGTGCCAGGCCGCGCAGTGTCGTCGGTAGGCGACGATGTCCTCCACCACGTTGTCGATGCTGTCCGCCGCCAGCTGGTACCGGCCGCCCAGTCGCCCGTGGAGGATGCCCCGGTAGAACCGCTCGTCGACGTCGCACCACGGCGCCATCTGAGCCCGGGACTTCCAACGCTGGAAGTCCCGGGCGCTCCCGCTGATCAGCGACCAGGTCGCGAGTTCGGGTGCGGAGACGTGCCGCCCGTCTGCCTCGGCCACGGTGAACGCGAAGCCGGGCGGATGCTCCAAGAGACGCCGGTGGGAGAACTCCCGGCCGACCGCGGCGGTGTGCGCGGCGGCCAGACGGTGGTTCCACTCCTCCCAGTCCGCCGGGGCCTGGGAGAGGAGCACCCGGACGTCGATGTCGGAGTGCGGGGCTAGCAGGTCGGCTGGCTGCCACTTGTGGGTGAGCATCACCGCGCCGACGCTGTGGGCGTCCAGCTCGCGTTCGTACAGCGCTCCGAGCCCGAGGTAGAGGGACGGTGCTTCGATCACCGCCATCACCGTTCCCGCGAGGAGGCGCGGGCGCAGGCGGGCCGGGCAGCGTCCGTGGTGAGCAGCGGCAGCACGGGCAGGACGGGAGTGCCTTCGGGGCGCTCCATCCGGTCCCAGCGCAGGTCGTAGTCGACGTAGTGGAAGCCCTGCCAGGCGTCGTTGGTGTTGCGGTCGAGCATGGCCTGGAAGAGGTGGGCGAAGGCGTCGTCGAGGGTGCCCTCGGCGAGGTGGGGCTTCAGAGGGATGTCCCGGTTGTGGAGGATGCAGGGGCGGGCCACACCGGTGGGCGTGATCTTGATGCGGTTGGCGTCGGAGCAGGTGGCGCAGCTGGAGTTGGAGATGAAGCCGATCGAGCCCGCCCAGCCGTCGGGGCGGAGGTACTGCCCGGGGCTGCGGACCCCAAGCTCGTCCCTGCGGACCTCGCCGGCGTTCGCGAACCACTCGTGGAGGCGGTCGCGGACCTCGGCCTCGTTGATGAACTCGGTGTCGAACAGTGCCTGGGCGGGGCCGATGTTCTGGAGTTCGATCAGCCGGACGGCGATGGGCAGGTCGCGGGCGAGTTCGGCGACGGCGAAGGCGTCGTCCAGGTAGGTGCGCTGGAGAACGCAGTTGATCTTCACTCGCAGGCCGAGGGAGAGGGCGGTGTCGAGGGTGCGCCGGGTGACGCGCGGGTCGCCGCCGCCCATGATCTCGGCGGATCGGTCGGGGTCGAGACTGTGGAGGCTGAGGTTGAGGTACGTCAGGCCGGCACCGTGGAGCTGCTCGACGCTCAGGCCGCGGCGCAGGTTGCCGTGGCTGGTCATGCCGATCGCGGCGCCAAGTCCGAGGCCGTCGGCAAGGCCCGAGATCACGTCGAGGATGTCCGCCCGGAGGGTCGGCTCCCCGCCGGAGCAGTGCGCCTTCTTGATCTTCCAGACGCCGGCCTCGGCGGCAATGGCCGCGTAGTCGGAGGCGGTCAGGGGGCGGTCCTTGTGCCCGTAGTCCGGCATGCAGCGGGGCTTGCAGAACACGCAGTCCAGGTTGCAGAGCGAGTTCAGGGTGAAGGCGAGGTAGGGGTGGTTGCGGCCGGTCGCCGTGAAGGCGGCGGCCAAGTCGCGGTGGTGTGTGGTGGGCATCGGTCAGCCTCCTACGAGGGGCGAGCGGGCGGCGGGGACCTCGGCGAGGCCGTTGAGCGGCTGGTCGGTGAGGTATCGGCGCAGGTTGTCGGCGAAGAACGCGACCGCCTCGTTCATGTACGTGCGGCTGAGCGTGGAGCTCTTCGGCGTGAGGACGACCCGGGGGTGGAGTCGCAGCGGATGTCGGGCGGGCAGCGGTTTCGGGTCGAAGACGTCCAAGGCGGCGCCGCGAAGGTGGCCGGCGTTGAGGGCGGCCAGGAGGGCCGCCTGGTCGACGGTCGCCGCGCGGCCGAGGTTGAGGAAGACGGACTTCGGCTTGAACGCCGTGAAGAGGTCGTGGTCGAAGAAGCGGTCCGTGGCCCGGGTGGCGGGCAGCAGACCGACCACCACGTCGGCGACGGCGACCGCCTGGTGCACCGCCGACGTGTGCATCCACGTGATCTCGCCCTCGGGGGCCACCGGCGGTGTCCGCCGTACGCCGATGACGTTCATCCCGAAGGAGCGGGCCGCACGCGCGAGGTGTCCGCCGATGCTGCCGCAGCCGACGATGGTCATCGTCGCCCCTGCCAGGTCGAAGAACTCCTCGGCCAGGTCGTCCTTCCACCAGGTCCGGTTCCGCTGGGCGAGCTGACACATGAACAAGCCGCGTGAGAAGCCCAGGACTATCCCCATGGCGTGCTCGGCCATGGGCCTGCCGTGGAACCCGTACGAGCGGGTCAGAGCCACCCCGACGGAGTACGCCTCGGCGACGGGCAGATGGTCGGTGCCTGCGGCCGGGGAGGCGATCCACCTCAGATGAGGCGCACCGAACAGCCACGACGGCTTGAACGTCCAACCGAAGTAGACGTGCGCCTCAGCCAGCTGGTGCGGCACGGCTCCCTCGGGCGCCGTACGGAACTCGACACCGGGGAAGGCGGCGGACAGGGCCTGCTCGTGCTCGGCGGACAGCCGCCAGAAGGAGTGCGGGGACTCCAGACTGATCAACACGACCGGCCGGTTCATCGCGCTCGGCCCTCCGCGCTGGACGTCGGCACAAGAGCCCATGGGGCGAGGCGTTCGACGACGGAGCCGATGCTGGCCTCGTAGTCGTGGCGCGAGCGCACGAGGGCCGCCCCGGCGCTCCGGAGCCGGTCGCGTTCGTGGGGCAGGACGGTCAGGGCGCGGTGGAGCGCAGCGGCCAGAGACCTGGCGTCACGTGGCATGGCGGTGAAGCCGGTCTCGCCCTCGACCACGGTCTGGGCCAGCCCGCCGGCCGTGGTCGCCACCACGGGACCCGCTCCGGCTGCGAACGCCTCCAGGGGGATGCGCCCGAAGGGCTCCTCTCGCGAGGGGACGACGACCGCACGCAGGGCCGGGTTGTGCAGCCAGGCGCGGATCGCGGGGGTGAAGCGCGTGATCAGGGTCGCGTCCAGGCCGTACGCGCGGATGCGCGCCGCCAGGTCCTCCTGGTACGAGGTCGGGCGCTCGTGTTCGTCCGAGGTCACGGCCGCCAGGACCAGATGCGGGGCGCGGACCCCGCGCTCCTTGAGAAGGTGCAACGCATCCAGGAGGTCGTCGAAGCCCTTCGTCGGCACGGCACGGCCCATGGCGAGAAGGAACCCGGCGCGGGCCTTGAACGGCAGGGGCGGCGCGCTCGTAGGCGGGGCCATCTCCTCCTGGATCAGCCCGTTCGGGACGCTCACGATGCTTCCCCGGGGTACGGCGTAGCTGACGACGAGGTGGCCGCGCATGTGGGACGAGATGGCGCCGATCCGCCCGCCTCGGACGGTCGCCGCCCGCAGGGCGTCCCGCTCCCAGCGGACGCGGGACGTGTCCCTGGGCCTTGTCAGCGCGGTCGTGGAGCGGGGTACGAGCAGTAGATCCGTCGTCGGCGATGTGTAGGGGGCCAGCCCGAGGAATGGGATGTCGAGGCCGATGAGGAGGCACCGGCTCGCGCGGTCGGCGATGCGTACGGCCGCTTCGCCTGCCAGGTCGCACAGCTGAACGGAGCCGTGGATCGAGTCCGGCGCCGCCCGGACCTCCGGGATCGTGATGACGTCGGCCTCGGCCTGCCGCAGCATCTGCTGGACCTCGCCGGACCACCGCCGGTCGTGCGCTCCTGCCGTGTCCGACACGTACGGGGTGATCACGGAGAGGCGGCCAGGCGGCAGCAGGCGGGCGAGGGCCGTGAGGAAGGCGCGGTTGCTGAAGCCGGTGCCCGACGCCGCGCCGTAGAAGCCCTCGTGGAGGGCGACGACGACACGGGGCCGGCGGACCGCCTCCGGTACGGCGGCCGTGGGCGGGGGTGGTGGAGTGGCATGGTCGATGCGCACCGTGTGGTGCCTCCTTCGAAGCGGGGGAGCGCGGGCGTGGGCATCAGGTGCTGGCGGTCGACGGGCTGGCCTCGCGGGTGAGTCGGCACCAGGCGCGGGTGCCGTGGGTGCCGGTCGTCAGCGACCAGGCGTCGGCCAGGGCCTCGACGATGACCAGCCCTCGTCCCGATTCGGCCTCCTCCTCGGGAGCTGGAGGAGAGGACGGTGCGGGGTGAGAGCAGCCGCCGTCGGTGACGGTGATCTCGACCTCCAGGCCGCCGGTGGGTGGTGTCGTGCGGTCGACGCACAGGACAAGGGGCGGGCTGCCCGAGGCGAAGGCGTTCGTCGCGAGCTCGGACGTGATCAGTCGGGCGTCATCGAGGAGGTCCGCCTCGGTGCCGTGGAGGGCGACCGCCACGGCCTTCCGGGCGATCTCGGCCGCCTTCGGCCCGTACGGCAGATCCGTGATCAGCGTGGTCGCGTCGGCGCTGCCGATGTCGTCCTGTCCGGCGACGGAGGCCGGTTGTCCGACGTCGCGCTCCAGGACACTGCCCGGACGGCTTCGGGAGGTGCTCGTGCGGTGTCTCAAGGCCCACCCCTTTCTCCGTCGGCACCGAAGGCGGCGCCGTCCGCCGGGATCCAAGAACACCGGAGGAGGCCGGTCACTCAGGACCCGATCAACGGGTCAACTCGGTCAACTTCCTTGAGAAGGAGGTGAATCAGCCGCCCGAGGGCGTCACCATGAGGGAGCGCGAGAAGTGATGGATGAACCACTGGGGCAAGAGGTGGTCGCACGTGGCACCGCAGGCAGGGGAACCCAACGCCGTACTGGCGGGGTGCCTGGATGAACTCGGGTGGAGTCCCAAGGCGCTCGCTCGCAAGCTGAACAGGGTGTTCGGAGCGGGGACGGTGGCCGAGTCGGCGCCGTACCACTGGCGAGACGCGGGCTCGCTGCCGCGCTCGCCGTTACCGATGATGGCCGCCTACGTGCTCTCCCAGGAACTGGGTAGACCTGTCTCGGTGGCCGAACTCTGGCAGGGCCGCGTGGGCGACTCCTCGGCGCTCGTTCCGGCCGACACGGATCTCGCACGGCCCTGGACCGTGCAGGGCATGGAGGCGATCGTGGAGGACTGGGTGATGGGAGGGCTTGTCGACCGACGCCGGTTCCTCGCGATCTCGGGCGCGGGGCTCCTCGCGATCGTCGCCCAGTACCTCGACGGCACGGCAGGGCGCGGCCAGTACGCGCCCCGGATCACGCCGTCCGCAGGTGCCGATCCGCTCGTCGACCAGGTCGAGCAGCACCTGCCCATGCTCTCCGCCCTCGACGACGAGCACGGTGGAGCACGTCATCTCCCATACGTGGGTGTTCAGTTCCGTGCGGTCGGCTTGCTGATCCGCGAAGGCGGTCACGCTCCCGCCGTCGCGAGCCGTCTCATCCGCGCGCTCGCGGAGATCGGCCAGCTGGCCGGCTGGATGGCCTTCGACGCCGCCGACCACGGTCTGGCGCAGCGCTACTTCGCCACCGCGTTGAGGGCAGCACACCAGGTCAACGACCTGCCCCTCTGCGCCCACATCCTCGGCGACCTCTCCTTCCAGGCCGCGAGCCGGGGCCACCCGGCGGACGCCATCGCCCTCGGCGAGGCCGCCCGCCGCGCCAGCGACGCCGCCCCGCCGGCCGTACGGGCATCCGTCCTGTCCCGGCTCGCGTACGCGTACGCCACCGCCGGCCGCGACAACGACTTCGCCCACACCCGCGGGGCCGCCCGTGACCTGATCGCCAGCCGGGACGGCGGCCAGGAGGAGCCTCGCTGGATGTACTTCCTCACCGACAACCACCTGGACTGTCAGGCCGGTTATG
This sequence comes from Streptomyces sp. NPDC043176, assembly GCF_056436715.1. Taxonomy (NCBI): domain Bacteria; kingdom Bacillati; phylum Actinomycetota; class Actinomycetes; order Kitasatosporales; family Streptomycetaceae; genus Streptomyces; species Streptomyces sp. NPDC043176. The sequence continues at coordinate 118,615 of NZ_JBWKCA010000002.1, read as the reverse complement.
GCCTCATCCAGATGGGGCGCGCCCGGCTGAAGGCGGACGGTGGCACGAGGGGACGGCGCTTCCTCGCCCAGGGAGCGGAGATGCTGCGTTCCGGGGCGTACGACGTCCCGCGCGGCGACCCCAGCCAACGCAGGGCCATGTTCGAAGGGGCCTGGCTGGCCCTGGGCCACAGCGCTCATGGTGACCTGGAGGCCGCTTGCCAGATCGGCCAGATCGTCGCTGACCGCCTCAACGTCGTGCGCTCGCCACGCAGCGCGGCCCTGCTCCACCAGCTCGCCGCAGATTTACGCCGCCGACAGCGCAACGCCCACGTGCGCAGCTTCCTGCCGACCCTGGAGCACGCCCTTGCCGAACACGCCCCGTCGACGCAACCCGGCCGTTAGGGTCAGGATCATGACCGCAGGGGAGCGCGTTGTCGTTGTCGGGGCTGGGGTGGCAGGGCTCACCACCGCCGTCGTTCTCGCCGAGGCAGGAGCCTCGGTGCACGTGATCGCCGAGCAGGTACCGGGCGTCACCTCACTGGCCGCCGGGGCGATGTGGGGGCCATACCTGGTCGAGCCCAAGGACAAGGTCGACCAGTGGGGACAACGATCCCTGGAGATCTTCCGCAAGCTGGCCGAGGGCCCGGCCACAGGCGTCCGGCTCACCAGCGGCATCGAGGCATCCCGCACGGCCGAAGCCCCGCCGGACTGGGCCACCATTCTGCCCGGCTTCCGACCGTGCAAGTCGGCCGAACTGTCGGCAGGGTTCACCGCCGGGTACCGATTCACTGTGCCGCTGATCGACATGCCCACCTACCTCGGCTACCTCCTGCGCCGGCTCGACGCCGCTGGAGGAACGGTCGAGCGGCGGCGCCTGGCCTCGCTCACGGACGCCGCGCCTGCTTCCGTGATCGTCAACTGCACGGGGTTGGGTGCCCAGGAACTGGTCCCGGACCATGACCTTCGGCCCATCCGCGGCCAGCACGTCGTTGTCACCAACCCGGGGCTGACCGAGTTCTTCTCCGAGGACACCGGCCTCTCTCCGGACCTGCTGTGCTTCTACCCTCATGGCGACACGGTCGTCCTGGGCGGTACGGCTATCGACGGCGAAGGCAGCCTCGCCCCCGACGACACGGCTGCGGCCAACATCCAGGCCCGCTGCGCCGAGGTCGAACCCCGCCTTGCTGAGGCCCGCGTCCTGGAACACCGGATCGGCGCCCGCCCGACCCGCTCCGCAGTCCGCGTGGAGGCCGAGCGTCGGAAGGATGGCACCGTCGTCGTACACAACTATGGGCACGGGGGTGCTGGCGTCACGCTCTCGTGGGGCTGCGCCGAGGAGGCTCGGATGCTGCTTGACCTGAAGTGACCTCAGGTCGCTGGTCGATACGTCTCTCGCTCCTCCCAGCGCCTTGAAGGAGCAGACGTCCCCGACGGCCCCACGGTTCGCCAGTCCTGGGCGTGGGCCTTCGTCCCGGACGGGCGTGTCCTCGCCCTCCTCGACCCGGCACCGGCGCGGCCTGGCTGCCCCGCGTCACACCGGAACCCACGGACGGATCACGCAGACCCCGAGACAACGTTGATCCGTGAAGCCCGTAAGGAGGCCGCGGCCGAGCTCGCCGGCACCCGGTACCTCGGGTACCTGTACGCCCCCGACGAACCCTGTGCGCGCGTCCGCTACACCGCCACCCCACGAGCCTCGGCCCCACCCCTGTCGATCCAGCTATCGGACCCACCTACGTCCGGATCCTGGCCACCCCAAAGCAGGCCCTGGAACTCTTCGATTGGGCGCCGCCCACAGCCGAGCAGCTCCAGGGGCTCCACTAGGCCGGCGTCCTCCTCGGCATTTTCCAGGCCGGTCGCCAGCTCGTCACCGAACTCGCCGGCCCCATCTCTTGGTAGCGCTCCTACCTGCCAAGGTCTGGAAGAGGCCACAGAGCAGGAATCCGCAGGCTGCTGAGTGGCCTTCATGCCGTGCGTCCGTCACCATCTGCCTGGGACGGTTGGGACGGCGCTGGCCGGCACAGTCAGAATCGACAGACTGCTGAAGATGGAGGAGGGGACAGTGCCGGATTTCGGGGCGGTGCTCGGCGGCATCGGCCGGGGGGTCGCGGCGGTCGGCCGGTTGGTGTGGGCCGTGGCGACCTCGCCGACGATCGCGAGCGAGTACGACGCCGAGATGCAGATTTGCCGGTTGTCGCAGTTCATCCAGGACGAGGTGCCAGAAGAGCTGCACGGGCGGGCGTGGGGTCTGGTGGTCGACGAGCTGCGTCGAGTCGAGACGGAAATCGAGCGGATGGTAGAGGATGCCAAGGTCGAGGAACAGGCAGCCACCGACGAAGACTGACATCCAGGGAGCGGTGGGCCACGAAGAGGCTGGCATTCTGGCCGAGGCGGCCAGTATGGCGAACCCAGCCCAGGGGGTGCTGCGCCGCCGACAGGGAGGGTGCCCTGGTGGTGACGCGTAGCCGCCAAGGCGGCGGCGTCCTCAGCCGTTATGCCTGGCGCCGAGCCGCCCCGCATGCCGTGTGGATCCTACAGACGGGATGAGCGTGTCGAGGATGCGCTGGTAATCGGCACGCGCGAGGGGTTCATCAGCCCAGGCTGGATCAGCACGCTCGCTGATGAGGTCGAGGAACCGGCCTGGTGTCGTCGACTCCACAGCCCATGCCTCACGGTCGGGCACAGCCCACCAGATCTCCTTGTGTTCTGGATCGAGGCCGAGTCGGACGGGGCCTAGGTGACGTCCGAGCGCGTCGAGACGGTGCAGGCCCGTGCCTGCGAGATCTGCTATGAGGGCCTGGGCTTCGTCTGCGGTCTGGACGTGAGTGAAGAAGGGCACGGTGCGGCTGCGCTTTCTCGTGGTCAGGCGACTAGCTGGGGGTTCCGGCCACCCTGGGTGGCCGCCAGGCTGATGAGCTGGGCGGCTCCCAGAACTTGGTCGATGTAATCGGTAATGTCGTTCGGGATATCACTCAGGGGTTTGAGGAGCAGGACAACGCCGAGTGCCGTGTCGCCCCACAGGGCCGGGGCCGCGACCGAGTCCCAACCGGGCAGGCACTCCTGGCGTCCGACGGCGTAGCCCAGCACGCGGATTCCGTCGAGGGTCGCGAGGAGGTCGTCGTTGCCGAGTGCGCCCGGGCCTGCGGTCTCGGGGATGGGTTCGGCGAGCGCGATCTCCCGAAGGCTCTCGGGGACGTAGGCGAGCAGGGCGCGTCCGGAGGCGCCGGTGCGCAGGGAGCAGCCGGCAGTGAAGATGTCGTACGCGGTCATGCCGAAGTCGTCCGGGCAGTAGTTGCCGATCGCGTAGTCGGTGCAGACGCGGCGCGCGCCGATGGAGGCGAGGCTGTAGAAGAGGACGAGGCCGCCGCAGTCCGCTTGCAGGTCGACGAGGATCTCGTGCTGGTCCAGGCCGTCATACATGCCGGCCATCGCCTGCATCCCGGCGCGGGCCGCGTGACTGCCGAGCCGGTACTTGCCGCGGCCTACGCGCTCGACCCATTTGGCGGCCACCTGGGCCGCGAGAATGCGGTGAACCACCGCAGGATCCAATTCCGTGTGCTCGGAAATGGCTTTCAGCGAATGCGTGTCTCCGGGGAGCTCGGCGAATGCCTGTATGACCCGGATCACTCGCTCTGCGTGGCTGCTCCCCTTGGGGCGCTCGGATGCCATGTTGAATCCAGAACTAATAGCGGGATGATTGGTGCCCGACGTGCAAGTTCAGGGACGGAAAGCCCGTCTCCGTCTCCTGCTCGCACACGTTCTCAGGGCGGAATCGGAACTGGAGTACCGGAACACAGCTACCGGAACACGACTACCGGTCCGGGAGGACTCTGCAGGAGAGGGGCCTCGCGCCCCTGCCGGCGTGACTCGAGTTGTCGCCTCCTTCGGGCTGCCTCAAGCTGGCGGCACGTGATGGGAGCTGGTGCCGCATGAGTCTCGGAGAAAGCGACGAGGGAGAACTCGGCCCGGAAGAGCTGATGGGGCTGGCCGGTCTGCTCCGGGCCTGGCGCCTCGCTGCGGGGCTGAGGGAGGGACGTGGTCGGGCGATCCCTCAGGCAGAGGTGGCGCACGCCATCGGCATGTCCGAGAAGTGGTATGGGCAGCTGGAACGGGGCGCGGTTCCCCGCCTTCCCCATGACGCGGTCGAGAAGCTGGTCGAGCGGCTCCATCTGGGGCCGGACGAGCGTCAGACGCTTCTGTACTACACCCCGGGCGGTGCTCTGATCGGTCGGGCCAGGCCGAAGGGCGAGCCTCCGGAGCTACGCACCCTGCAGTTCTTGCTGGACCAGCAGATGCCCCACCCTGCCTATGTGACCGATGCCCGCTGGTCCATGATCGCCTATAACCGGGCGATGGCGGACTGGTACCCCTGGGTCGTCGAGCCGGACGCCAACCTGATGCGCTGGGCTCTGCTGCACCCGGACGCTCGCAAGCAGTACGTGGGCTGGGAAGATCATGCCCGTGTGTACCTGGCCATGATCCGCATGTTCCTGGCGCGCCATAAGGCCGACCGCTTCATGACCTCCCTGCTGCGCGAGATCTACGAGGACCCGGACTGCCGTCGGCTGTGGGACGAAAGCCCCCATGTGGTCGCCCATCGCGACGGCAACCGATTCCGCATGCGCCTGCCACGGTTCGACTTTCAGGAGGTCGAAGTCGTCTCGCACCTCCTCTTCCCGGCCGGCCACCCGGACCTGCGGGCGGTGGTGATCACCTGGCTCGGCAGCGAGCACGAGCTACAGCCCGGATCCGTACAGCAGCCGAATGCGCTGTCAGCGGGCGGGGGCGGAGGCTCCGAGGCGATCGGGGACGCCTCTTGGGCGCAGGCCGGGTGGGCTGATTCAGCGGAGGACGCGGCAGCGCTCGCGGGCAACGGGGCGATCGACCTGCCGGAGCTGAGCGCTCTGGCCGGCCCTGGGTGCCGTCTCACGCTCAACCCGCAGGACGGGGCCGTGGTATGGGCGTATCGGCAGGACGGTGGCGGGTGGCGGGTGAATTCGCTCTCCGTGGAGGCGACGCTCAGCCGTCTCGTGCCGCAGTCGTCCCGCCGGGGCGTGGTGCGCGAGTACCAGCAGCTTCTGCGCACAACACTGCCGGCCTCCGCGGGAGAGGCCGGCAGTGAGCTGGACACGATGATCGCCGAGCTGTCGGAGCGCCTGGTGGTTCTGCGTGACCTGCGCGAGCAGCTGGACGAGCCGGTCGGTTGACGGCAGCGAGCTCGACCTCGCGCCTCGCCCCTCCCCTCGTGGGGGCGGAGCACCGGGGTCCGAGCCGCGCCGAATACCGAGCCGAGTCAGGCAGCGGGGTCGAGGATGACCTTGCCGGTGGTTCGGCGGGCCGCCATGTCCTCGTGCGCACGAGCCGCTTCGGTGAGCGGGTACACGATGGGCGCCGGGACGGCGAGTTCCCCGTCCCGTACGGCCTGGAAGAGGTCGGTCATGGAGTCGCGCAGCGCGGTCCGATGCCCGCACAGCAGGGGGAGCCAGAATCCGCTGACCGTCTTGCCGGTGGCCATGAGGTCGCGGGTGGTGATCGTGGTCTCGATGCCGCTGACGCTTCCGTAGACCGCCATCCGGCCCATGGGTGCCAGGGCTTCCAGGGTCGCATGGAGGGTGTCGCCGCCTGTCATCTCCAACGCCGCGGCGGCTGCGCCATGGGTCGACTCCTTCAGGTCTACGGCCAGGCTTGTCGAGGTGCTGTCGACGACGGCATCTGCCCCGAGGCCAAGGGCCAGAGCTCGCTTGGCGTCCGTGCCGGCCAGGGCCACCACGCGGGCTCCGGCCCGCTTGGCGAGCTGCACTGCTAGGGACCCGACGCCGCCGGCGGCTGCGGGCACGATCACAGTCTCCCCCGGGCTGATGCGCAGCACGGTGTGCAGCAGGTGCCAGGCCGAGTTGCCCTGGAGGGTCAACGAGATCGCCGTGGCGTCGTCGATGTCGTCCGGGACCGGGATCGTGGAGCGGCGGTGGGCCAAGGCCACCTGCGCATATCCGCCGCCGCGCGTCAGGGCCACCACCCGCCGCCCGTCGCTGTAGCCCATCACTTCGTTGCCAGGGACGTACGGGAGCGTGACACCGGCCAGGTAGTCCCCTTCTCGCACATGCAGGTCCGCGTAGTTCACCCCCGCCTGGAGGACCTCGACCCTGTGGTGTCCGGCCGTCGGCTCTGGTTCAGGGACCTCCGTGAGCCGGAGGACCTCCGGGCCGCCGTGGCTGGGCATAGTGACAGCCCGCACTTTCTCGCCTCTCAGCACTTCAAGATCATTCGACGAAATTGCGCCACGCGCAATTTGAATGAATTGCGCCACGCGCAAATTCCGGAGACATTAAACCACCCTTGACGCGCAGGGCCTGGCAGGCATAAATTCCACCTCAATTCTTAGAGCCCTACGGACAGGAAACAACTCTCACAGTGAGCCGCATCACTTCCGCTAAATTGCACGTGGCGCAATTTGTGGCGGCCCGCACACCGGACAGCGCCCACCGCGCGACCCGTCAGGGCGCTAATCCCAGGCAAAAGGTGGCGGAGTCCGGGAGAGGCCACTCCCCAGGGCGAATGACGGGCGTCGTCGCTGCCCCGCCAGGAAACGATCTCTCTGCAGTGCAGGCTGCGCCTTCGGCGCCTGCACCTGATGGGGCAACTGATGGGGCAACAAGTTCTACAGAGTTTAAGAACCAAGTCTGGATCTTGCCGCGGGTCCCTGCGTATGTTCGTCGTCCTCCGGGCAGCCCGCCCGGCACCGCGTCGTGAGGAACGAGATACGCACCGACCAGACCGTGTAGGTCTGCATACAGCGACGGCGCCCGGGAGCAGGAACTCCCAGACGCCGAACGCTAAGTGGCATGTCCGCCCCGGCAAGGGCGGGGATTGCCCACCATCACCACGCTGAGTCCTTCCGAGGGGCGCATCAGCGTGGCAACACTGCAACGAGGAGTATCACATGCCTCCTGCCCTGCGTAAAAGGCCCTTCCGCCTGGCCTGCGCGGCAGCCACCTCCGCCCCGGCGTGTTCACGCACCGCGACGGAGCCCGCCTCCCCCGCCCCGGCGAACCACCGGCTCCGCCCCGTCACCGGGAGCGGCCGATGAGCAGCGAAGCCCGCGAGTGGGTCTGGGAGCACAGCTCCAGCCGGGGGACCGCGCGCCTGGTCCTGCTGTCGATCGCCGACCGGGTGGCCGACGAGCAGTGCGTCTCCTGGGCCTCTCTGTCCAGCCTGGCCAAGCGCACGCGCGCTTCCGTCTCCACGGTGCGCGAGGCCATCGACCGCCTGGTGCATGCCGGTGAGCTGGAGCAGCTCGACGACCTCACGGGCCCGCAGCGCAGCACGGTCTACCGCCTCCCCCTCGCCGCCCAGGCCGCGGCAGAGACCGCCCAGGACGAGGATGCCGACCAGGCGCAGGTGGGCGAGCACGAGGCCGCCCCCGCCCTCCGGGTCTCGGTCCTGCGGCGGTACGGAATCCGGCCGCGTGAGGTACCGGAATCCCCCGCGAGGGACCGGATTCCGGCAGTACCGGAAACCGGCAGACCTCGGCGGAAACCGGCACCCCGACGTACCGGAAACCGGCACAGCGATGTACCGGAAACCGGTACACAGAACCGTAGTGAACCTGATTTGAACCGTAGGTACAGCAGTGGTGCTGCCGTCATCTCGGCCAGCGAGTGGCAGGTCGACCCCGCCACCCACTCCTGGGCCCGCGAGCAGGGACACCTCGACCGGCTCGGCCAGGAGGGCCTGCGGGCGGCCGACGCGAAGTGGCGTGCTCACCGGGCGGCCTTCAAACCGAGGCCGGCGGATGCCTGGGCCACCGACTGGCGCTCCTGGATCGCCCGGGAGCACGCCCTCAGCCGCCCGAACCTCTACGCCGTGCCTGGAGGGGCCTCCGCCGCCCCCGGCGGTATGACGCGGGCCGAGGCCCACACCGCCGCCCTTCTCGCCGCCCTCGACGAGCCGACCGGAACGGAGGGCTGACCGTGGACCGCCGCGAAATCGCCGCCCTGCTGGCCTACATCGGTCGACTCGACCCCCGCACCATCCGCACCGACCCGGGTGAGGCCCGCGACCAGCTCGCGCAGTGGCACGAGCTGCTCGGCGACGTGCCGATGGCCACCCCGCACGGCTGGGATGCCCGCGTAGCCGCCCGCCAGCACATCCGGACCTCGCCGTACCAGATCCTGCCCGCGGACGTGGCCCGTCCCTGGGAGAGCTACCGGCGCGACCGGCTGTCGAGGCACTCCGACCCCACGCCGTCCGTCGACCCGGACGACCAGGCCGCCTGGACCGCCGCGCTGGCCGGCGCCCGCCGCGCCGTCGCCGCCGGCCTCGCGCAGCCCGCGCAGGCCAGGGCGATCACCAGCGGGCGTAGCGGGATCGACCCACGGCTGGAGGCCCGGCTGCGGGAGATCGGCTCATGCATACCGCCCACCGCCCGAGCCGCTCTCGCGCCCTACCGGCCCGCCCGGGCCGCACGGGAGGCCGCCATCGCGCAGGGCCAGCCTGACCCTCTCGGCGTGCGCTGCGGCTGGTGCTTGGCGCAGCCCGGTGAGCCGTGCCGTCGGCGCCGGATCGGTCCCGACGACGGGGTACGCGGAACAGCTCCGCGTGCCACCCCGCATCCCGGCCGCCTCGACCTCGCCGCCGCCCAGCAGGCCCAGCAGGCCCAGCAGGCCCAGCAGCCGGCCATGGTCTGACCGGCGTCCGCGGCTGGTGCACCCCTCTCGGTGCACCGCCGGCCACCACCGTCCCTCCTCGGCTGCGGCGCACGCTCCCGCGCCGCAGCCGCCACCCGACGCCGTACCCGCCGAGCACCGCCCTCGCCCCTCGGCGCGGCAGCACATCGGAGAACCCCCTTGCGCCACATCACCACCCACGACGCTCCGGCCACCGGCCTGCGCGGCATCGCAGACACCAGCTGGCACACCCGCGGAGCCTGCCACGGCATGGACGTCGAGGACGCCGACGCCATCTTCTTCCCGCTCCCCCGGGACCACGAAGCCATCGCCGAGGCGAAGGAGCTGTGCGGCTGGTGCCCGGTGCGCAGCGACTGCCTCAACTACGCGCTCGAGAACGTCCTCAAGGAGGGCATCTGGGGCGGGCTCACCGAGGCCGAACGCCGCCCGTGGCACGACGGACTGCCCCAGCGCCTCGACTACCGGCGCGTGATCGCGTTCTTCCAGGGACGCGACGTCCACCTGACCGAGGCCGAGCGCCAGGTCGTCGTCGACCACGCCTATGTCCGGGGCTGGCGGCCCGACCGGCTCGCCGCCGGCCTGCAGATCAGCCCCAAGCACGCCCGTGACCTGCTGCGGCAGGCGGCCAATAAGGTGCTCGACCGCGACCGCCGCCAGGGTGTGCCCCGGCCCAAGAAGAACCGGCAGAAGACCGCTCCAGCCGCGGGCCGCCACATGACCACCAAGCCCGGCACCCGACAGCCGGTATCCCGCCAGGCAGCGTCGACCGCGACGCCCGCCTCTTTCGGAAAGGCCGCATGACCCACCCCGTTCTGTCCCTGGGTGCCGCTCCGGACCTCCCTCTCCTCCTCGTCGCCGGCGTCCCCGCCGCCTTCGCCCTGGTGCTGGTCGCCTGGACGGCCCGGCGCCGGGGAGCCCGCCCGCAGAAGCGCGTCGGCGGTCCGGCGGTCAAGGTCGCCGCCCTCGCCGCCCTCGGCTGCACCGCCTACAGCGCCGACACCTCGTGGCGCTTCGCGGCCGACTACCTCGACATGGCCGGCACCGCCGAGCGTGCCGGGATGTTCGCCGCCGCCGAACTGGCGCTCTTCGCGACCGCGCTGATGGCGCGGCAGAACCTGGCCGCGCAGGGCGCCCCGGGTCTGCCCGGCACCCTGGTCTGGGTGATCACCGGAGTGCAGGTGATCCCCGCCTACGCCGAGAGCGGTCCCGTCGGCGGCACCGTCCGGGCCTTCGTCGGCCCGGTCATGGCGGCCATGCTGTGGCACCTCGCCATGGGAATCGAGCTGCGTCTTCACACCCCTGGTGCCGCTTCCCACGGGCTGCTCGCCGCCCTGGGGCGGGAGGCACGCGAACGGCTGCTGTCCCGCCTCGGCATCGCCGCCCGCGACCGCGACGCCGCGCAGATCACCCGCGACCGGGCCACCGCCCGCGCGGTCGACCTGGCCGCCCGCCTCGCCGAGCGCGCCCCCGAGCGGCGGGAGGACTGGCGAGGCCGGCGGCTCGCCCGACGGCTGTCGAAGGCGGTCGCCAGGGCCTCGGTCGGCACCGACCCCCTCCAGCGCACGCAGCTGCTCGACCAGCTCGCCGCCCGCCGGCACGCGCTCGCCCTCGCCACGGTCCCGCTCCCGTCTCCCTGGTCCCCGGGGCTTACCACCACCGCGGCTGCCACGGTCCCCGCGCAGCAGATGCCGGAAGCACCGGTCCCCGTGGCCGGTCCCCGCAGTCCCGGCGAGTCGGAGGACGGGAGCCGTGGACCGGGTTTCCCGGGGGGACCGGGGACCGAGAACTGGGACGTCAGCGCACCACCAGCGGCGGGGACCGAGGGCGATGACGCGGGGACCAAGTCCCCAGACGTGAGCGCCGCCCCGGGGACCGTCCCCGTCGCACAGGACCCCGGCGAGGGGACCACCGACGGCGCGGGGACCGACGGTCCTGCTGCCGAAGTGCCTGCTCAGACGGATGATTCGCATCGGGGACCGAGGGGCGCCGAGTCGGGGACCGAGCCCACCGGGGACCGGGGACCGACCGACACCGACACGGGGACCGAGCCCACCGGGGACCGGGGACACAAGGTCCCCCTCCGGCGAAAGGCGAGCTCGAAGACCAGGGCCAAGGGCAAGGGTCAGCGCGGCAGTCGCCCCCGCGCCCCGCAGGCGCAGCGCCCGTCTCGGGAGTCGGAGCAGTCGGTGGACCAGCTCGTCCAGCAGGTCCTCCCTCACGTCCCCGCCCTGCTCGAACGGGACGGCAACCCGGCCATCACCCGAGTCCAGCTTCGGGAGATCCTCCGCCGCGAGGGACTGAAGGGTGGCCGGAACGACCGGCTGAGCCTCGTCCTCCAGGAGCTGCGGAGCATCGACACCACGACGACAAGGAGCAATGCCCGATGAAGACCTGCCACTACTTCACCACCATCCGCACGCAGTACGAGCGGGAGATCGGCTTCATGCTCGCCCACTCCAAGCGGTACGAGGGCAGTCCGGCGGCGAAGTCCAGCGCGAAGCAGGCCGCGTCGGCGAAGCAGCGGATGGCCCGGGCCCTCAGTGGCCATGTCGGGCGCTGCCCCGAGTGCGGCTGAGCCCGCAAAGCCCCAGCTCAGCGCCCCTAGCCGCCATGGGTGGCCCGGCCTCGCGCCGGGCCACCGCCCCGCTTACGGAGGTACGCCGTGATTCCGCCTTCTCCTCGGTCATCCGAGCCCACGGTCGCCGAGGCCACGGTCGCCGAGGCCAGCGCCTGGGCGGACGTCCTGGTCCGCCGGCGGCTCGTACACGCCGCTGTTCTCGCGCCCACCGGCCAGTGGCTCGTCCAGGGCCATCGCGACGGACCAGTCCGCGTCCTCGCGGGACCGGCCGATGTCCTCGAACTGGCCGCCGCCATCCAGCTCCACATCCGTTCCACGAGGCCCGAATCCCGATGACGTACCCCACCCAGAACGGCACCACCCCGGAACCTGCTCCCGACCACAACTCGGTCTTGGGGCGAGCAAGTTGGGGCGGAAGCGTAGCTTCCGCCGAACCCGCCCCAGAGGGCGCGGGGCAGGACCTGCACCGGGGGGCGCAGGTCCTTCCGACTTCGACCGAGGGCGGGTCGAAGTCGGGGCAGGAGGAGAAGCCGACCGATCGCCGCACACGCCGAGAGCGCGCCGCCCGCGCCCGTCAGCGCCCGCGCCAGCCGCCCGAGAAGAAGCGTCTACACCAGCCCAACACACGTTTCAACGATGAAGAGTTCGCCCTGATCAAGTCCGCCGCCGCCCGGTGCAGCCTGTCCGTCGCCGGATTCCTCGCCCGTTCCGCGCTCGCCGCCGCCCGCGACCTCGACCGCACCAGCGCCGAGATCGCGGACGAGCGCGAAGTGATCACAGCCCTATTCGACAGCCGGCGTCGGCTCGGCTGGGCCGGCAGCAACCTCAACCAGGCGGTCAAAGCGCTCAACTCCGGTGCGGATGCGCCCCAGCTCGAGGCGGCCATCGCCGCCGTACGGCGGGCCGCCGACACCGCGCACGAAGCCGCCACGCGACTGATCGAACGCCGCAGCTCATGATCCCCAGCGTCAACTCCTCGGGCTCCCGGACCATCGGGCTCCTGTCCTACCTCTACGGCCCGGGCAAGCACGAGGAACACACCGACCCCCATCTCGTGGCCTCCTTCGACGGCATGTCCCCCGACCCCGGCCGCGACCCGAACGCCACTCTCAAGGACCTTCAGCAGCTCCTCGACCAGCCCGTGATGGCCCTCGCCGAACACGCCCGACCGGCCAAACACGTGTGGCACACCTCCGTCCGCGCCGACCCGCGCGACCGGATCCTGTCCGACGATGAGTGGGCCGACATCGCCCGCCGCATCGTCGCCGCCACCGGCATCGACCCCGGCGACGGACAGCCCGGCTGCCGCTGGGCCGCCGTACGGCACGCGGACGACCACATCCACATCGTCGCCACCCTCGTGACCGAGGACGGCCACCGGCCCGACGACTACCGCTCCGGCGCCCGCGCCCAGGCCGAAGCCCGGCTCATCGAGAAGGAACTCGGGCTCCACGAGGTCGCGCCCGGGGACGGCACGGCTGCGCAGCGCCCCACCAGCGCCGAACGCCACAAGGCCGAGCGCCAGGGCCGTGAGCGCACTGCCCGCGAAGAACTGCGCGAGACGGTACGGCGTGCGGTGGCCGGCGCGACCAGCGAGGAGGAGTTCTTCGACCGGCTCGCTGGCGCCGGCCTCCTGATCCGCAAGCGCGCCGCGCCCTCCGGGGACCTCCTGGGGTACAAGGTCGCGCTGCCCGACGACCGGAACAAGGACGGCGAGCCGGTGTTCTACCCCGGCGCGCGCCTCGCCCCCGACCTCTCGCTGCCCCGCATCCGCGAACGCTTCACCACTCCGGCCGCACCCGATCAGGGCCACACCGGTACGGAGCAGCCCGCCGATCCCCCGGATACCGGCCCGGCCATGGCCCGTCGCCGTGCTGCGACCGCGGCTTGGCAGGCGGTGCTGGTGATCGACCACGACTCCGACGACGGGCTGATCGCCGCGCACATCGCGGCGGCCGGGGAGATCCTGGACGCCCTCGCCAAAACCTCCGCCGCCCACACCCGAAAGGAACTCCGTGACGCGGCCTTCGCGTTCGAGCGGGCCTCCCGCTCCCACGTCCGTGCCGTACGCGGGCACGACCGCGCCCTGCGACAGGCCGCCCGCGACCTCGTCCACGGCGGCCCAGCCCTCGGCCGCGGGGAAGACGGCGCGACCACCGCGATGCTCATCGACATGGCGTTCTTCCTCGTCACCGCTGCTGCGGCCTGGCACGGCAAAAAGGAGCACGCCCAGCAGGCCGAGGCCGCCCGCCATGCCGCCGAACACCTGCGCGCCGCCTACCAGGCCGCCGCCGGCCAGCCCATGGCCGCCCTCCACCAGCGCGGCCAGCTCCTCCCCCTCCCGCTGCAGCGCCGCCACACCATCGTCGTGCGCCAGGCCGTGCCTGAGCTGGCCGAGCAGATCCTCGCCGAGGCGGGCTGGCCCGCGCTCGCGGCCACTCTCGCCGACGCCGAGGCCGCCGGGCATGACCCCGCCGTTCTGCTCAGCGATGCAGCAGGCCGGCGGGAGTTGGACAGCGCGGCCTCGCTCAGCGACGTCCTCGTGTGGCGACTTCGGCGAGCCGCCGGCCTTCCCGCCGACGCCTCCGCCCAGCCCGTCCCCGGCACCTCCACGACCCATACGTCGTCGCAGTCGCGTACGCCCGGCACCGCACAGGGCCGTGACGGCCGGCGCCGCGGGCGGTGATCATTCCCGGTCCGCACCCAGGCGGACCGCTTGCGCTCGCCCATGTGCGGTTCGGGCAGTGGAGTGGCTTCCCCGCCTCACTCCTCCACGGCGCCCTCTAGGAAGTCGTAGTGGCGGGCGAGGGCATGGCCGAGCTCCGTACGGCCCGGTGTGCCGGGCTGGGATGTCTGCCACAACGCGATGCCCGCGTTCTTAATCTCCGTGATGTGGAACGATGCCCTGGCTGAGTCGTCGGGGGCATCGGCAGCCACGAGGACCGCGAGAATCTGGTGGGCGGCTTCGCGACCTGGATGCCGAGCCGCGCGCCGTGCCACGGCGGTGATGCGGGTGATGTCCGTGGTGCGCTGAAGGGTCTGGGCGGTCAACTCCAGCCACACCGTGTCGTCCAGCGCTGCGGTGTAGGCGAAGTTCCCGGCGTCGTGCAGGTGGCCGGCTGAGCCGGGAAGGTCGAGCGCGAGAACGCCGCGCCACAGTTCAACGCCGTGCTCGATGTCCGACGCCCTCTCCGGGGTGGCGGTGCGGGGCAGGAGGCGCTCGGCGTCGCCCAGCAGCCGGGAGATCGCTGCCGGGCCGCCGTCGTAGGTGCTGAGGAGGGCGAGGAACTCGGGTCGGCCTCCGAGGTCGGCTGGCCTGGCCAGGAGCAGGGCCGCGCAGTATGCCCAGAGCGGCGCGTGTGTCGTGTCGTCGCCGTTGGTGCGGGCCAGGTAGGCGGCGAGCTTGATCGGGTCGAGGTGCTGCAGGATTCGCATGCCAGCCGCGTCGATGCTCCGCCGGGAGTTGATCCCGATGACGGCGGGGACGAACGTCTTGTCGAGGTCGAAGAGATCGGCCTGGTGCCGGTCGGTCCAGCGGGGCGCGTGCTGGATCAGAGCGGGGAGGTGTTGGCCGATGACGGCCAAGGCGCGGCCGTCAGATCCCGCGTCGAGGATGCCGTCGAGAAGGGTCTCAACGGCTGCCGTGAGTTCGGCCGGGGCCACGGCGAACGTCAGGCCGTATCGGATGAGGGCGTCGAGCGCGAGGCCGCCGATCTCCTGGTGCGCGACCGACAGCAGGTCGGCCACCGAAGTGGTCGGCTCGGTCCAGGCGGCGACGGCCGTATCCAGCCAGCCGGTGAGCGCAACCGAAATATCCCCGAGGCCGATGTGGTGCGTCCACGCCTTGCTCAGCGCCAGGCACAGGGTCTCCTGCGCCTGCAGCCGGACCGGGGCCTCGACGCCGGATACGCCAAGCAGGTCCCACAGCGCCGCGATGACGGCCCTCGTGGTGGCCTCGTGGTCCGGGAGCGGGCACGGGTCGGCGTTCAGCAGGGTGCGCAGCGCGGCCAGGTATGCCTGCTGCAGAGCGTGGTCCGCGAGGGCCGCGGTGACCGCGGGGACGTCGGCGGCCCACAGGGCCGGCTCGGTGGCGACGAGCTGGCCCAGGACAATCCGGGTGTAGTCCGGGGACAGGGAACCGGTCTGCTGCCGCTGCGGCAGGAGCGCGGCGGCGACCGGCGCGCCCTGGCTGGTGGCCACGGCTGCGAGTTCCTGTCCTGCGGCGGTGAGGGTGTCGAGGTAGGGGACGATCCGAAAGCGCGGCAGCGGCTTGGCCGGAGCGGGCCCGAGCAGGGAGGTCACCGCGTCGACGACGGGCCGCCACGGGGCAAGCACCGAGGCGGGCAGTACTGGGGACAGCGACCACGCCAAGGACCAGCCCGCCGGGGCCGGGACAGTCCAGTCGGCCAGAGCGCTGCGGCCCGCGTCGATGGCGGCCCCGGTCGGGGCCGGGCCGAGCGCGGCTGCGAGTTCTTCCTCCAGCTCCGGCAGGGCATCGGGCGGGCAACGGTCGAGGGAGGTGGCGACCAGGTCGACGGTGTCGACGCCGACCATCTTGACGTCGCCCAGGCGAGTCAGGAGGCCGCGGGCGGCTGCGAGCCAGCTCTGGGATGCCTCGGAGTCGTCGTGCTGCTGGGGGAGGGCCTCCAGCAGGTGCGCGGCCAGCACGCGGTCCGCCCACCGGGACGGTCCCGGCAGGCTCTGCCATCCGCCTGTGCGCTCGGCCAGGGTGACGCCGTGCTGGAACTCGGTACGGGCGAAGTCGAGGCGGGCACGGACCGCGATCCGAGTGGCGGAAGCGCCGCCGAAGTCGTCGGCCGCGACGCCCTGGCGCAGGTCGTCCGCCAGGTCGAGGTCCGCCCGCTCCACCCCGGACGTCACGGCAGCCTCGACGACCGCCTTCATTGCGGAGCGCACGGCCCGCAACGCGACCGCCTCCACGGTGCCGTCCGGGCCGTACGCGGCGCACTGGAGCTCCCTCAGCAGGGCCTGGAGCTCCCAGTATTGCCCGGCAGGGTGCTCCACCACGTACAGCAGCACCCGCTTGGCCGTCTCCACCCAGTCGACATCCCGCTCGCCGGTCGGGATGTCGACCAGCCACACCACCAGCTGGTGCCAGAGCACCTCCACGGTGCCGTCTTGGTCCAGGAGGGCGCGCACCAAGGGGGCGGAGGCCCTACCGATGGCGCGAGCCACCCGCAGCAGGCCGCCCCGCACCGCCGGGTCCACACCGGTGAAGGCGCCCTGGTACAGCTGGAGCCAATCCAGGGCCCGTTGCGGATCCGCCTGCGCGACGCGCTCCAGGTACGGCTGGGCCGGCCAGTGCTCCGCCTGGGGCAGCAGCCGCGCCGTACTGATCAGGTCGAGCCAGGCGGTGCTGATGGCGTTGGCGAAGAACCACCTAATCGCGCGGGGCTGGTGGAAAGCGGCCACGGCGGCGGCGTCCTCGGCGCTTGGCGCCTCGGTCCGGGCGAGCCGGACCAGCAGGGGGGCCAAGGCGGGCAGGTCGAGCAGGAGCTGCTCGACGTGGGCCAGGAGGTCGGCGAAGAGACGGCGGGTGCTCGCCTCGTCCTCGGCTCCGCCGCCGTGAAGGGTGCCGGAGGTGCGCTGGTAGAACTTCGCCCAGGCCCGAAACGCCTCCTCCTCGCCGTCCCCGGGGACGGTGCCGTGTCGCTGGGTGACGAAGTTCGCCAGCTGGCGCCGCCGGAAACCGCCGCCGATCTGCTTCTCGCGCTCCCGGTAGGCCCACGCGTTCCGCAGGCCGTCGAGACCGTCCGGCCGGGCAGCCTCTTCGGCCGCTCCGGACGCCTGGCGGGCCTGCCGCACGCGGCGCAGGATCTCGAGGACTGCCCGCTGGTCATCCCCGTCGGCGGGTAGCGCCGGCAGCTTCTTGACCAGGTCAAGGAGCTCGCGGAGCGCCTCGTACTCCGGACGGGGGTCGGGCAGAACCGGCAGATATGGCTTGGGGATGCGGATCAGCCGTTCGACCTGCGCTCCCAGACCGGCCTTCGGCTCCAAGGTGTCCGGCACGTCGGCGGCGTCGAGAACTTCGAGCAACTTGCCCAGCGGGGTCTGCCCCTGCTTCCCGGCCTGCTTGAGAAGGCCCCCGACCTCGTTGATGACCTGTTTCTCGGCATCGACCAGACCCTCGAAGTCCTCCCCGGCTTCCTTGAGGAGCGCATCCAGAGCGGATCGGCAGGACGCCTGGACGGTCTCGAACGGCCTGGGCCAGCGCTCGGGCTCCTGGAGCATCTGCGCGGCGGTGCACAAATGGGCCAGTGCGCGCTCACCATTGACTCCCAGCTCGGAGAGGGCCGTAGCAGTGTGCGAGCCGTCGGCCAGCCGGGACGGGTCAACTTCCGCTCCAGGAGCTCCATTCGGTGCCACTGGGCCACGCTAGCACCCCAACGGGCAGCATGATCGGCCGGACAGCGGACGCCGGGAGTTGTCCGGCCGAGACGACGATCGGTCCCAGTAATACTGCGCAAATTCGACGAGCAGGCCGCGCCGTCTGCGGCGATGAGGTAGAGGCGATCGGTGACTGGCGGACGATTCGGTGCTGGTCACGGAGTGACGAACGCCTCGTCCGCCTCCCAGGGCAGGACGACCTGCTGGGGCATCCTCGACAGCATCTGCATCAGGTCGGAGCGGTGCAAGGAGTGGCCGGACGCCAGGAGCAGCCGGACGTAGGTGTCCAGTACCCGCAGCAGCTCCTCCGGCACCCCACGCGCGGCCGGAGCCTCCCAGACGCCGGCGAGCACTCTGTCCGCCTCCTCCCCGGTCACGCGGAAGAACGAGTGTCGGTCCCAAGGGGCCATACGCTGGAGGGTGCCTCGGTCGCTCCGGCCGTTCCGGCCCAACAGGCGGTTGCCCGCCAACTCCAATGCCCGGACCACCGCCATCTCGGACACCGCGACCACCGCTGCCGTCGGCTGAGCCATTCCCTCTCCCCCAACTGTGCATACTTCGCGCCCGGCCGCGGCCTCACAGCCCGGGCTGGGCGAACTGCTGTAACAACCTGTGGGTCTCCCCGAAGAAGGAGAATCACTCGTCTGACAGCATGCCAAATGCGTGCCATCTATGAGTGCCCCCGGGGCGAGACTCCTCGGTGCGGGCGGCAGGGAAATACCTCCCGGGTTCACGGGGCGTGACTGGTGACTTTGTGAATTGAAGCTCCCGGGGGCGTGGGGGACGATCATGACGCGAGCAGGACGAGGCAAAGGAGGACGTCAGGGTGTTTCACCGGATACGCCGCCGGGCGGCGGAGCCCAGCGAGGCTCAGCGCCGGTTCTTCGAGCTGTCGGCGCGGCTGCGGGACCAGGTCCCGCCAGGAATCGGGGGGCAGCCGGCCGAGCCCGAGCGCGGTGAACCGGCCGTCGCGGTGGACGACTTCCTTCCGCCGGAACTGCGGGTGCCCAGCCACGATCAGCTCGACGGCAGGATGATGCCCTGGAAGCAGCCGCTGGTCCTCGACGACGAGATGGTCACCTGCGTCGAGTGCGGCGCGTACCGGGACTGGCTCGTCCTCTCCACCCGCGACCAGATCTGGCTACGCTGCCAGGCGGGGCACCAGCAGCAGGAGACGCGTCTCGACACCGCCTGGTACAACCGGAGCGCCGGGCCTGCGGACGCGACGCACGCCACGTTCGAGGACTGCCTGCGGCACCTCGGCCACTGACCCCCACCCCTACAACCCCACCGGGCCCGCGGGCCCGCACTGACCACCCGCCGCCTAGCACCAAGGGGTCAGTTCCGTCATGCGCGTTCGCGTCGCCACCACCGCCCTCGGCATCACCGCCGCTCTTCTCGCCGTGCCCGCGTGCTCCAGCGGCGCCGCCGGCACGAAGTCCGACACCGCCTCCTCCGCCCCTGCCGGGAAGCCGGCCCGCTCCGACCGGAACGGCGCTCTACTGTCTTCGGCCGTCCTGAAGACGCGTCTGCTCGACGAGGGCGACCTCGGCGGCGACTACGTGCGCAGGCCGGAGCGCCCCGCGCAGCACGACGACATCACCGTCGTCGGCTGCCCGGCCCTGAGCGAGCTGGGCGGCGACGCTGCGACCGGCGGCACACTGTCCTTCCCGCACAAGGCGAAGGCCACCTTTACCTACGCCGGCAGCACCTCCGAGGTCTCCGAGGAGCTGTACAGCGACAGCGCGATCAAGCTGTCCGACGGCATAGGCCGGATCTTCGACGCCATGACGGGCTGCCCGAGCTATCAGGTCGTCGCGGGTGGGACCCCGATCGACATGGCCTCGCAGAAGCTGCCCGCGCCCCACGGGCTCGGTGACGAGCAGTGGAGCCAGCTCCTGACGTTCTCCGCCGGAGGCCGCAGCACCGTGGTGAAGCAGACCGCGATCCGCGACGGCAGTCTGCTATTGATCGTCTCCGGCTCGCCGGCCCTGGTCGACCGCCACCTCGACACGGCCCTCGCCAAGGCCACGGCGACGAGCTGACCGGCCCCGATACGCGGATGCCCCCGACTCTGACGGTCGGGGGCATCCGCGCGTTTACCCACCGTCAGTGCGTGCCGCTCGGGCCGACACCGACCTGTTGCGTCGACCTCGACGCCGGGGGACAGCATCGTGTGCAGGTGGGTTCCGGCCCGAACAGCAAGTAGCCCGGCTCTCCCAGAGGGAGGCCGGGCTACGTGCGTCGGGCGAGAGGGGGCCGGCAGGCGTTAGACGGCAGGTGCGCGGAGGAGCCGCTCCTGGGTGGCCTTGGGCAGAACCCGTCGCAGGACTGGGGCGGTCGAGCTGAGGGAGCCGGCGAACGCGGCGACGAGGTCGTGCGGAACGCTGCTGCCGAACGACGCCACCCACAGGCATGGTGCGCCGAGCGCGGGCTCGGCCCACGCTTGCCACCCAGGCGGTCCAGCCTCGTCGGCCTTGGTGGTCAGGGCGCGCGGGTCGCCGTCCTGGATGAGGGGCGGCACCTCGCCGAGGCTGAGATGCGAGGTGAACGTCGGGTCCGTCGATGCCCCTTGGGGCTGGTCGATGTCGCGGAGCCATCCGTGTGAGGCGACAGCGTCGAGGACCACGTCCGGGCCGACGAGCGGCACGACGGGCTGGTCGCGGGCGTCGAGCGCGACGAGGAAGTCGGCCACGGCCTCGCCGGGGACGTCGGGGGTGAAGTAGGCCGACCACCCAGCGAGCGGACTGCTCGTGTCCGCGCGGGCGGAGACCTGCCAGGCGATCGGTAGTTCCCCCAGGTAGAACGGCTCGTCGGCCAGGCTCCACTGGGCCCACCGGAGGGTGTCGGGGCTGATGTGCAGGACGGTGCTGCGCAGGACCTGGCGGTCCTCGTCTGCTTCGTCTGGCTCGTGGCGACCGCGGACGATCGTCAGGCTCGACCAGCCCAGGCCGGAGAGCGTGTCGGCGACGGTGTCATAGAGGCGCCCGTCGTCGCCGGCCAGGTGCCGGGGGCCGACCCAGAACGCGGGCTGTCCGCCGGGCGGTGTGGACGGGTCGAGCGGGAATTCGGGGTACAGCGGCGCCTCCAAGGGCTCGATGCGGTTCTACTTGCCGCCTGCACTGCGGCGAGGGCGGCGTGGGGGTGCCTGAACGGGTTCCTGCCAGGCCAGGGCTACGACGACCTCCGGGGGGAGGTGGCCGAGCTGGGTGTTCTCGTCACGTCCCTCGGCGAGGTAGACGATGGTCTGGCCGGTCTCGTCCACGGACTGCACGACCTGCGCCAGCCGGTGGGACATCGGGAAGAACGGGTTCATGGCCTGGCGGACCGGAGCATCCCGATCGCAGCGGGACAGCAGGGCGATGAGGTCGCCGACGGTCATCTCCCGGGACGTCACGAAAAGCCTCCTGGGGTGCGGAAACGATGAGCGATGGAACCGGCCGGCACTTAGCCGACCGCCTCGGAGCGAGGGCTCCTGGGAACGGCAGCGCTGTCACACGCGACGCGAGGTCTCCAGCACGCGCGCGACGGCGGCGGCCACGATCTCGGCCGGCGTCTCGGTGTCGAACGACAGGTGATAGCCGCGCACCTTGGCCGTGCCGGTGACGGCGATCTTCCACCCCTCCCCGTTGGTGCCGGGACGACCGAGCGGGAACCAGCCGAGATAGAACCGGCCGTCCTTCGAGCTGACGTGCACGTCCGCGCGGTCGTCCACGATAAGGTGGAAGTCCTCTGCGGAGAACTGGTCCATGACGAGCGTGGGCTGGCCGGGACCCAGTTGCCACTCGCGCAGCCGCAGGGCCTCGACGGTCGTGGAGAATCCAGGGCTCACCGGAGTCAAGGTCACGAGCAATCACCTCTCTGACCTGGGGTTTCTTGCAAGGTCGTCTACGTTGACATGCCCCTGCCCGCGTTGGCCAGTCTTTCGAGGATCTTTCCTGTCTGCCCCCGGCGAACTGTGTCCTTTGACGGCGAACCCAGTCGCTGTGTCAGCGAATCGAGTCGACCTGCCAACCCCCTCTGGCCATCTGCCCCCAGTTCGTTTGCGGTTGATGCGGGAGCTGGCTATGCCCATGCGGTAGACCCGCACTGCTCGGGGCGGGGCGTCTTCCTCTCGCGGGTGAACTCGCGCACCAAAGGCCGCTACAAGGCTTCCGATCCGCTTGCCGCACAGTAGCCTCCGGGCATGTCCGCTGCCGCTGCCACCCTCTACGGAGTCTCCGGGCTACTGGAATCGGTCGGCCTGGTCGTGACCATCCTCGACATCAACAGTGCTCGCAAGCGTCTCGCCGGTTATCTCACGCGCCCGCGCAACGTCTACGCCACGGACGCGGGCGCCGTTGTTGAGGCGTTCAATGCGAACGTCGCCACGAACGAAGAGAAGACGATCGAGCAACGCATGGCTGACGTCGAAAAGTGGAAGCAGGTCGATCTGCCCCAGGAGCTCGACCGGCGGAACGAGGAATTGATGGTCCGCCTGGAGAGCCGATTCCAAAGCGACCTGGAGGCTGCCCGGAAGAACGTCGAGGACCAGTACGCAGGACTGCGGGAGTACGTCGAGGGCAGCAAGCAGAAGTGGTGGGAGAGTTACCGGGGCCCGATCCTGCTCATCGCCGGAGTGCTCGTCGGCACTGCCGCGAACTTCGTCGCGCTGGGCTGATCCGCAGCGATCACCCCCGTGCAGTCGCTACGCTCCGGCAGTGACCGTCGCTGGTGTCACCCTCGCCGTCATCGCCGCCGTACTGGAGCCGCGGGGGCTCAGGTCGACCGTAAAGGACATCCGACGGAGCCTCCGGCGCGTCTGCTGCGTCTGCTCACCGGCCCGCTCGGGTAGGGAGGTCCGGCGGCGAATGATCCGGCTGGCCGAGTGAACCCGCACGTCCCAGCCGCCCGGATCAGCATGCACGGGTGTGTCGGCGCTTTGTCAGGGGTCGACTCGATTCGATGACAAAGCGACTGGGTTCGCTGTCCGAGGACAAACTGTTCCCTTCCACCTCACTTCGCGTCGATCTCACGAAGCCACCTGAAAGGAAAGGGGTGGCCAACTAGAGGCCCGGAGGTGCAAGCTGGCCCGTTTCCCATCGTGAGGAGAAGTACATGGAGATCCGGTCGCTTGAGGAGCTGCGCGCCGCAGACGATCTGTCGCTGGCGTTCAACCCCTACGGACTCGGCGGCCGTATGAGACCCGAAGACGCCACGGAGTTCCAGCAGCGGCAGATCGCCGACTGCAACCTGTCGGAGGGCGTCGCGGCAGGGACACGTGACTCCTTCGAGCGGCTGCGCACCGTCTTCGCGTACGGCGTGCTGTGCTACGACGTGTACACCATCGTCGGCGACCAGGCTCTCCTCATCTACGAGCAGGCGTTGCGCGACCGCTTCATGGAGTGGTGCTCCGGCACCATCACCTTCCGCCTCTCTCAGGCCCCGGACGTCTCCTACACCGTCACGTCGTACGACGACGTCAAGAAGCGCGCGGACAGGATGACGCGGCAACGCGCGAAGCTGGTCGTCGACACCCACGCCATCGAGTTCAACGGGATGCTGCACGGGCTCCGCCTGTGGGCGCGTACGGCGGGACTGCTGCGCGGGCGGCGCAGCAGGGCGGTCGAAGACGCGCTGGCCAAGCTGCGTAACCACGTTGCCCATCCCTCCGGCCACCATGTCGATACTCCTGTCGGGGCGGCCCGAACGGTGCGGGATCTGGCGGAGCTGATCAACCAGCTTTGGGGGCAGGCCACCCCCGATGGGCGCCTGTACCCGGCACCTCTGCACCGGGAGATCACCGTGCTGAGCTGGAACGGTTCCGGGCGGGCACGGATGGAGCCCGCCGGCGCGCTCACTGCCTCCGAACCCATGGAAGATGAGGAGAGCGACGAGTACCAGCACGTCGTGGTACGGGCCATCCCCTTCATTCCGGGCAGTCGCTGGAATGACGCTCACTGGGCGGAGTTCGACACCCGCTACGAGACCACACGGTTCCCGACGGAGTACCTGTGGGGGCCTGGCACCCGCGAGCAGGCCCGGGCGTGGTTGGAGAAGGAGCGCCCTGCGGGGGACAGCATCGATTTCACCGACCGGGTGTTCCTCGTCCAGGACCATGGGCGCCTGCTGCCACCGATGCGGCCGGCGGTAGCGGCCGGGCTGCCCGACGGCGAACGCGTCGGTGTCTGGCATGTTGTGCGGGCCGACTTTCCAGACGACGCCTTCGCACACGTCCGAGGGTCCGCGGATCGCAGCGCCGGTCACGCCCGCCGCCCCGGAGATTGTCCTGCCTGCTCGGCTGAGGTCCTTGGCTCCGGCACCTTCGACGAAGCCCTTCGTGCTTCTGCCGCCGCCCTGGGACCGATCCAGGCGGTGCACCTGCCCTCCGTCCGACTCCCCTTGTCGATCTTCTGGCCCGACCGACCGTGCGGTACAAGGTGAGGAGACGGGTGACTGGCCAACAGCACCAGTCGTCATTAATCATGACCGCGACCGTGCCAGGACCTCAGGAGCCATCCAGATCGGCAGCCCGCCGCCCGGTCCTCTGGAGGGTCCAGGCCCGTGCCAGGGTTATCCCCATGGACCCTATGATCCCCGCACACGTCCCCGACGCGCCGCCGCTCACCTACGCCGACAGCTTCGACATACCGGTCCTCTTTCGTAACGGGCCCACGGATAAGCCCAAGAGGCAGTGGCGGACGGCCGAGCACAAGGCGTGGACCGGGTCGGACGGGTTCCCGGCAACGGATGGCTGGTACGCCCCGACCACCACGTGGCGCGAGATCATCAAGGCCGCCACCGAGGTCGGCCGCGACGTCACCCCGCACCTGCAGAACCAGCCGCAGTACGCGCACGGGGAACTCGTCGCCCGAGTCGCCCCGCTGTACGCCTACCTCGGCGCGCACCTCGTCGAGCCCCGGCACCCCGTACCGGGCGCGAAGGGCCAGCGCCTGACCCTGAACCCGGTCTACGCGCACGGAACCGAGCGCACGGCGAAGAACGCCGCCGCCTACCGGCTGGGCATGACGATGACCGAGTGGGCCTGCCGTTCGCTGCTCGGCCTCGGGCAGACCGAGCACCTCGAACTCGGCGGCCCCATCCCCGCCCTGAGTGAAACCTTCAAGGATCCGAAGAAGAAGCTGCCCGACCTGTGGGGACGGCACGAGATGGAGCAGATGTACTGGCTCATCGAGGCCAAGGGCGGCAACGTCGGCGTCGACGTACTCCGTAAAGGGTGGGCGCAACTGGCGGCCGGCAGCGAGATCCTCGGCTCGTACGCGCACCGCACCGTCCTGGTCGGTGCCTCCGTGCGGCCCGGAGACGACCTCTTCCTCACCATCGACCACGATCTGCACGCGGGCCAGCCGCCGCTCATCCCAAGCGGATCCGACTCCGACGACCACACAGCGGCGGGTCCGGGGAACCTCGAAGACCGCCTCGGCGACAACGACGACGCGCTCATCGGCACGGCCCGCGCCCAGATGCTCGCCTACTTGGCGCTGCGCTCCGCTCCCGCCTCCCAGCTGCGCACGGTGCCCGTGCCAGCCGACCGCACTTCCCGTCACCGGCGCTCAGGTCTGACCACCCCCCTGGAAGACGACACCCTCACGCTCGCTATGCGGGCCGACGCCCGTGGAGCGGCGCTCCACGGTGATCAGCACAACCTGCGTGCCGGGATCCGTTCGATGGGGCTCGACGACTTCCTCTCCTGTCGCATCCCCGGAACCGAGGTCTACCTCGGCATGTCCCGGAAGCTGTTCGCCGCCTGCGAGCGCCTCCACGAGGAAGATCTCGCCATCGCCAGGCGTACCCCGGGGCTGCGCGCTGAGGACCAGATGGCCGTCGACCAGGGGCTCAGCGAGGATGCTCAGGAAGAACAGCGACTCACCCGGCGGCGGATCTTCCGTGAGCAGCAGGAGGAAGCCCGTCCCCGGCTGCGCCCCCTGCTCCGTGAAGCCTACGAGCGGGGTGCGGCGAGCGACTGGAGCGACCTGCTGCGCCGCCCCCAGGAGCCGAAGCTCGACCTGGAGGGCGACGAGAGTCTCCTCGAAGCGGCGACCCCGGAAACGTACCTGGCCGTCAGTCGCTACGACGTGCCCCCGATCCGCGCCTAACCCGTGAGGTGTGGCCAAGAGGGGCCAGTTGGCCACTTCGAGCAACACAGGGGCCAGATGTGCCGCCTGCGGAGGTGGAGCCACTTCATGCCCCGATGATTCGATCAATGTCCGACTGCCGTCGTTCGGGTGGTGCGGCGGCGTGTCACCCCCGCGACCAGGACCTGCCCCCGGTCGATGTGGTCGAATCCGGATCGGTGGGCCCGGCGGGGTCCCTGCCCCGTGCTCGACCCGACATCGAGCACGCCGTGGAGAAGCCAACTCGGCCGGCGCCGCTGCATGGTCCTCGTGTTCCTCGTGGCTCTCTGCCGCGTGTGCTGTGTCGGGACGGCTCCGCGGCGTTGAGGGGCTTCGAGTTATGAAGACAACCGCCGTCGAACGTCGCGCCGAACTGCTGCGTCTGTACACCGGGATGCCCTGGCAGTCCGCCCGGCGCCGGGTCGAGGCCGCCGCGCCTGGCTCCTTGCTGATTCCGGAGCCGGATGCCGACCAGATCCTGCTGGAGGCCCGGGTGATGGCCGCACTGGCCTGGCGTCGGATCACCACTGTGCACCCATGGGGCATCGAATACGTCGACCCGCGCTCCGACCGCCTCCTGATCCGATTCGAGGCCGACCTGGTCGAGCGTCGTGACCCGAAGGAGTTCCAGGCCCTGGACCTGGCCGAGGCGCTACTACCGCGCGCCGACGAGTACGGCGACATCAAGGGGGTGCCGGGGGCCCGTACCCACGTCGAGGACGGCCAGGTGGTGTTGCGCGTGCCGGACACGTCCGCCTCCGTCACCCTGCTGGGTCTGGACCCCGACGAGTGGCTGCGCGCCGTCGACGTCCAGGACCGGCGGCTGGGCGCCTACGGCATGACGCCCTGCCACCGCGACCGGCCCGCCCGGTGGCACCCGGCCGAGCGTCCCTACCGGCGGCCGGGCGGCCGGGGCACCGCGGCGTCGGCCTGGCTGACCAGCGGGCTGCTGCGTCGTGCCGGCCTGATCCGCACCCTGGGGGCGCCGCTGGCCGTGACCGGCTGGCTCGGCCACCACGAACGCGGCGGTGGCGAACGCTGGATCATCGACCCCACTTTCGCGGAAGGTTCCGGCGCCACCGGCCACCGGCGGCTGATGGCACTGCTCGCGGCGCCCGGCTGGGGCCTGCCCCTCGCCTCCGTGGACGAACACTGCTCCTGTCATCTGCCGCCCGGCTACAGCGACCAGTGCACCACCGTCGCCGCCGGCCTGGCCGAGCGGCGCGGAGTGCTGGAGGTTCGCGCCATCCAGCGCCGCGGCGATCGCCTGAAGCGGATCCAAGAGGACAGGCCGGCGACCTTCGCTGCCAAGCAGCAGCTTGCCCTCTCCGTGCCCGCCTGGGTCGACCGCTGGCTCGAGCGCGGTGGATCTCCTGCTTCGAAGGCACCCGTACTGACATGAGACCGGGACCGGGCAGATCGTGCTGTATACGGCGGCGCGCAGTGGAGCCAGCCTGACACGGCGGTAGACGAGAGCAGGCCCCTGGAACGACGTCCCAGGGGCCCGCTGTTGGGGGTGATCTTCGGCTAGATGGTCTCGCTGATGTCGTCCGGCTCCGGCTCGATCCCCCCGCGACGGCGGGTGACGACCAGTGTGACGGCGCCGACGACAACGAGGAGGCCGGCACCTCCGGCAATCCACGGGGTGGTGTCGGCGCCGGTGTGGGCGAGGGAACCTGCCGGGATGACCGGCGCGGAGCCGCCGGTCGAGGCTGCGAGGGCTGATGGGGATGCGGTGGACGATGAGGCGTCGAGCGCACTCTCGGCCGCGGTGGACGAGGAGCCGGTGCCCGGCGTGCTGGTGTCAGTCTGCGTGGGCTTCGGAGCGCCGATCGGGCTGCTGCTCGGCTTGTCCGACGGAGTGCTGGTGGGCTTGGGCGTGGCGGCGGTCTTGGCGTTGGTGACGGTCACGGTCACCGGGGCGCCGGGGCCGGCGGTGAAAGTCTTCGACGGCTTGTAGAGGTCGTAACCGTCAGGGGCCTTGATCTGCTTGACCCAGAACTCCGTCTTCCGGCTCGACACCGGCAGCTCCCCGGAAGCCGTACCCCCGGTCCCGGTGGTGAGGGTGAGGAGCGTCGAGTCGCCGGTGCCGATGTTCACGGTCGCGCCGGGCAGGAGCTTGCCGGTCTTATCGTCCTTGGACTGCAGGACGACCTGGGCGGCCTTGAACGGGTCGGTGATCGTCAGCCGGGTGGTCGCGCCCGGTGTGACGATCACGTCCTGATCGGCCACGACGTCGTGGAGCGGACTACCGGAGGCCGTCTCCTTGAGCCGGTAGATGCCCGGCGCGAGGTCGGGGAAGGCCAACTTCCCCTGGTCGTCCGTCGTCCCACCTCCTGCCTCCTGGCCGGCGGAGTCGAGCAGGAGGAACGTGGCACCGGAGAGCACGTCCCCAGCCGGGTCCTTCTTGGTGATCTCGACGCTGCCCGCGTCCGAGGTCGGTATATCGGCGCGGGCCGTGGAGGCCGAGGGAGTCGGTTCGGAGGTCGGGGCGGCGAAGGCGGCAGGGGCCGCGGCGAGCACGGCCGTGGTGGTCAGGACGAGCGTGGGCAGGACGTGGTGGTGCTTTATGGCTATTACTCCGAGCGGGAGGCAGGTAGGGGGACGGCGCGCTCGTGGGTCAGCTGGCGGTGTCGCTCGTGCGTCGTCGGCGGCTGATCAAGTAGAGGCCGGATCCGCCGGCGAGTAGAGCTGTCGCGCCGCCGATCAGCCACGGCGTGGTGTCGGCCCCGGTATGGGCGAGGGAGCCGGACGGCGGGGCGCTCGGCGGGGCCGGGCGGCTGGTAGTGCTCCAGCGCGGGACGCTGGACGCTGGGAGCGTGGCCAGTCGTCGGGAGACGGCCCGCTGCACGTCGAGCGGGGTCGGGGCCGGCGGGCTTGGCGGGAGGACGGGGGTGAGCTGGGCCATGCCCTCGACGTAGCTGTGGGTGTCCTGACGCCAGCGCGGCAGCGGGGCCGGGTCGGAGACGCACTCGGTGACGGCCTTGAGCAGGGCGACAGGGGTGTCCGAGCTGGCGGTCGCGTACCAAGCGGGGCGGTCGATCGAGGTGCCGGCCCACAGGCTCCAGCGGGCGTCGCGCGTGGTGAGCTCGGCTTCCGGGTCGAGGCGCCCGGTGGTGAACTCCAGTCCGGCGAGCCCGTCGGCGGAGTGGATCGCGAAGACCCCCCAGCGGGGGTGGTCGATCTGCCAGCCGCGTTGGATGAGCGGGACGACCACGACGAACGGGTCACGGTCCATGCTCCTCGGGTCGGGCGCGGCGAGGTAGGCGTCCGGGCCGTTCTCGTACGCCTCGGCGAGAGCGTTGGTGAAGGCCGTCACGAACTCGGTGGGGCAGGAGTCGTTGAAGCACGTGCCCCAGGTCGGCGGACCGAACGGGTCCTTGTAGGCGTTGATCCGCCACAGGCCGTCGTCCTCTCCTTCGGGGAGGAAGCCGAGGCGGACCTTGCGGTCCGGGGCGTTGACATAGAGGTTGCCGCGGTCGTCGTGCTCCAGGTCCCAGCCGAGGTTGAGCAGCGGGGCGAGCGCGGGGTCACCGATCCCGATGGAGCCGGCGAGATGGCGGGGGGATACGTAGACGTCCCCATCGATGTCGGAGGACGGGTCGGGCCGGGGATTCATCGGACCGCCTGGGTGGTCATGGTGATCTCGTCGCCCGCCGTGTCAAGGCGCTCGTTGACCTCGGCGGTGTTGCGGCCGGTGACGATGTAGAACCCGGCCCGGGCGGTGAACAGGTCGCCGTCGGGCGGCAGGACGAGCCGGTCGCCGATCTCGCGGATCCACTGCACCTGCCGCAGCCACGGGGTGTGGGCGGCGAACGGCTGGTTGATGTGCCGCTCGGTGAGCGTGCCGGAGACGGCCGGGTGGAGCATGCGGATGCCTGCGGCTCCGCGGTGGGTCTGGGTAAGGTCTGGTTCTTGGCCGCAGGCGAGGTCGGCGGCGGCCCTCGGCAGGTCGATGCCGGTGGCGAGGCGGACGAGGTGTCCGATCATGTCGCCGCCGATGCGCGCGTTCACCTCGATCAGCCGAGGCCGGCCGTCCACGAGACGCATCTCGACGTGCTGTACGCCGTCGGTGAGCCCCAGGGCCTTGACGGCCGCCGCCGCGACGGGGGCGACCTGCGCGAGGAGCGGGTCGGCCGCATCGACGGTGTGGCCGATCTCCTCGAAGTACGGGGCGGGGCCCAGCTGCTTGCGGGTCACGGCGACGGCGGTGGTCTCGCCGCGGTGGGTGACGCACTCGACGGAGACCTCGGGGCCGTCGAGGTACTCCTCGACCAGGACGGCCGTGTCCTCGCGGCTGCGGCTCGCGCCGGCCGAGGCGAACTCGAACGCGGCGGGGAGTTCTTCGGGCCGGTTGACGCGAATCACGCCGATGCTGCCGGCGAACGCGGTCGGCTTGATGACGGCGGGGTAGCCCAGCGTCATGGTCGCCAGTCCTGCCTCCACCAGACTGCGCACCGTCATGGAGGATGCCGACGGCACCCCGTGGCGGGCGAACAGCGTGCGGGCGGTGGCCTTGTTGCGGCAGCCTCGTGTCACCTCGACGGAGTTCGACGGCAGGCCGAGCGCGCGGGCGAGACGGGCGGTGGGGACGAGGTTCCACTCGTCCCACGTGACGACGCCGCCGAGGTCGTGGCGTTCGGCCAGGGCGCGGCCGGCGACGAGCAGTGCTGCGGAGTCGTTCAGGTCGACGACGGCGTGGTCGACGATGTACGGCTTCTCCCACGACGGCTCGGTACCGGTCAGCAGGACGACGTCGTACGCGGCGGCCACCTGCTCGAGGCAGTAGCCGCGGTAGATCTCATCGCCCGGAGAGACGACGAGTACGAGGGGACGAGCGGGCAAGAAGGGTTCTCCGTATCGGTGGAGGGCAGGGCGGGCGTTTCAGGCGGCGCGGCGGCGGCGCAGCTCGAACGCGCCGGCCCAGCGGGGGTGGTCGTCGACCAGGCGGCGGGCGTAGAGGGCGGTGTAGTTGTTGTTCAGCCCGGCGACGCCGTGCGGGAGCTGGCGGCGCAGGTCTTCGAAGAGGTCCTTCACGCCGACGCGGGTAGCGCCGGCGGCAAGGCGGCGGGCGGCCAGGCGTTCCAGGGCTCGGTAGACGTGCGGGTTGTGTGCGTCGAAGGCGTGGAACTGCTCGGTGATGGTGCGACCGCGCGCAGGGTTCGGGCCGAGAGCGACAGCGGGCATGGGGTTCTCCACAGGCTGGGGAAAGCGTGGCGGGGTCAGGTGCGCAGGGCGGGATCGGTGCGCAGGCGGGCGAAAGCGAGGAACAGCCCGAGGGCCTGCAGGGCGGCGCAGGCGGTGATGACGTGGCCGAGTGCCTTGGGCGGGGTGAGTGCGGTCAGCACGCCGGCGACGGGGAAGGGCAGCAGGAGGATGAGGATGGTCGCCGACAGGGTGCTGCCGAACGCCTCCGGTGGAATGAGGCGGGAGCGCAGGGTGCGCAGGACCACCGTCATGCCGCCTTCGCCCGCCATGAGGAGGGCGACCAGGATCAGGTAGGACAGGTAGTCGGGGGCCTGGGCGGCAGCGAGACAGGCGAGCGAGCCGAGGGCAGCGCAGGCGGCACCGACCGGCCACAGGCCCAGGCGGTCGATCGCGAACCGGCAGATGGTGACGGCCAGGAGCGTCGCTCCGGCAGCGGCGGACCAGACCAGGCCGACGGCAGTGGTCGACTGCCCGAAGTGCTGAACGACGATCACAGGTCCAGCCGCTTGGAAGAGACCCGTGGCCAGGTTGGACAGGGTCAGGCCGGTCACGAGCCAGCCGAGCGCGGGCAGCGAACGGATGGTGCGCCATCCGGTGAGCAGGCCGGCGTTCGTCTGCCCCTTGGGCAGTCGGGCCGGGGCGACAGGCGAAGGGGGTGTGCGCAGTGCGAGCAGCGCAGCGAGCAGCGAGAGCGCGGTGATCACCGCGAGCATCTGCGGCGGGCCGGTGAGCAGAAGCAGTCCGGCGAGCGCGGGTCCGGCTAAGGTCGCGGTCTGGTCGATCCCGAGTAGAACGGCCTGGACGCGGTGGGCGCGTGTACCGGCTCGGCGGCCGGCAGCGGCACCCGCGGTCTCGGCCGCGATGTAACTGAACTCCGTGAGCACGCCGGTGGTCGCCGCGAGCGCCATCACGGTCACGCTCGCCACGATGCCGGACGGGTGAAGGTAGAGAAGGACGGCGCCGGCGGTGAGGGCCAGCGCTCGTCCCATGGAGGCGAGGTGGAAGACGACGGCTGCTCCGCGCCGGTCGACGACGGAGCCGGCCCACCCGAACGCCGCCAGCCTCGGGATCCACTCCAGGGCGAAGGCGGCGCCCGTCAGCGTGGCGGAGCGTGTGGTGGCCAAGACCAGGAGGGGGATGCCGTAGGTGGACATGGCGAACGCCAGGGCGTCCGCCGTGCGCGGCAGGTAGATGCCGCGCATCAGCCCGGCGGTGTGACGCGCGTGCCGGGGTGCGACCGCTACGCTCACGCGATCGGCTCGGGCTCGGGCAGCGCGGTGACCTGCGGATTACTGGTCAGCCACTGGAGCAGCAGAGCGCGAAGACAATCAAGGTCCGTGTCGGGCTCGGAGCCGACCACCGGCTCGGTCGCCGGAGAGGGGAAGCCATCGGCCTGCCCGGTTCCGAGCGCGGACGCCAGGAGGTCGAAGGTGTGCCGGACGCGGCTGCTGAAATCGCTGATCGGCTGCGGACAGTTGTGGCGGCGGGCCCATCGGGCGGTCGCGTCGTAGAGGTCGGCCAGGGCCGAACCGGGCTCGGTGAGTTCCAGGCCAACGCCGGGAACGGACCGGACGAGGCCGTGGTCGCGGGCCGTCTCGGTAGCGCAGCGCAGGTGGTGTGGGGACAGGTCGTGGAGGATGCCGGCCAGTCGTCGCGGCGGTATCGCCCCGTTGTCGTCGATCTCGGTGATGAGCCGGACCAGTGGCGGCGAGGCCAGCACAGCGGTGGCCTTGTGCAGTTCAGCGGAGGTGAACAGGGTGGTCATCGGCGCGGGCCTCCCGCCGGGACGGCCGCCATCGGGCGGGCGGGCGTGGCGTGGGAGAAGAGGTCGCGGTTGTGCCACGTCGGCCGGGACTGGTTGCTGACCCACCCCTTCGGCGCGGGCGTCGTCTGGGGATGCCCCCAGACCGGGTGTTGGCCGGCCTTGCTGAGGGGCTGACCGGCGGACCACGCGGACACGGCTCCGAGAACGGGCCCCAGGCCGTCGCCCGCCGCGGACAGCCGGTAGGGCCGGCCGATCCCGTCGGTGTCGACCAAGCCGTCGGCCACCAACTGGCGTAGCGGCGGGTAGACGTTGGTCCAGTCACTGCTCGGCATGAGGATCCTGGCCAGCGCCCGGCCGCTCACTTCTCCGCGCTGCTTGAGCACCCACAGCAGGGCGGCGGCGTGACGCCGGGTGAGCAGGGTGAGGCTGTCCTCGACCTGCTCGATCACGGGCAGCGGGCGGTCCGGCTTCTCCAGGTGCTCCTCGGCCCAGGTGGCGATCACCGGCAGCACCGGCAGCAGGGCGGCACCACGGTCGGTGTGGCCGTAGGTGACGTGCCGCGCGGTGTGTTCGGTGCGCTCGACGAGCCCGGCGTCGCACAGCGACTTGAGCTTGGGGTGGAGCTGGCCGCTCTGCAGCCAGGGCACCCGGGCCGCCAGCTCGCTGTAGCGCAGCGGCGGACCGGAGAGCGCCAGCATGATCCTGACGTTCCAGCGCGGAGTGATCATGGCGAGGGCCTCGGTGACCCGGGCGATGTCGGCGTCGGTGTCGGGAGGCAGAGCGGTGATGGCCAAGGGAGGGACTCCTGGGAAGTGAAGAGGGATTCGCCTGCGGGTCAGCGGCTTCGGGGCGCGCTTGGGGCCGGGCGGGGCGGAGCCGGTACGGGCGGCGCGGATGCTGGCGGTGAGGGTGCCGGGGCCGAGGTGCGGGTCAGGCTCTGCAGAACTGCGGAGGCCGACTTGGTCTGGGCGTCGCGGGTGGCGACGGCTTCGGCGAGCCGGCGGGCGCCGTCGAGGAGGTGGGAGACTTCGTGCCGGTCGATCTGCCGGTCCGGGTTCAGGAGCCGGGCGAGGTGCTCACGGTGGAAGTCGATGCTGCGCTCGGCGAGGGCCAGGTCGGTGTGCATGCCGAGCAGGGCGGAGAGCATCCCGGGCGGCTGGTCTTGGGCACAGGCTTCGAGGTCGGCGAGCGGAGCGCCGTACAGTTCCTCGATCCGTCCGGCTACCTCGGTGGACGTGGGATGGGGCAAGCGGGGGCTTTCACGGTCGGCGGGGCCGGGCCGCCCCGGCATGCGGAGGTGCCGGGGCGGCAGGCGGGGCCAGGGTGGTGGTGGCCCTGAGCTGGGTCATGCGGACGGGCCGGGGTCGCTGGTCGAGCGTGGGCATGGTGCGCAGTAGCTCGCCGAGCGCGGTGCGGTAGCCGTCGCGGGCTTCGAGCGCCGCCTCCAGCCACTGCGAGTCGAAGCGGAGCTGGTCCGCCGACAGCTCGCCCATGTCGCGGTCCGGACGCATGTCCGCGTGGACGCGGTCGCGGACGCGGACGACCTGTTCCTCGGTCAGGGCGAGGAAGGAGCGCAGTTCCATGGCCCGGGAGAGGCATCGGGGCCGCATGCCGCCTCGTGCAGCTCGGAGACGGGGGTGCCGAAGACGTCCTGCAGCTCGCTGTCCATGGTGCTGGTCTTGATTCGCACGCTCACCGCGGGGCCCTTGCCGCTCGGGCCACCGCCGGCGCGGGTACTCCCGCAGGCGGGCGAGCCGGGCTGGTCTGCACCGCCGGTCCTGTTCGGGAACGGAGGCGGGCGAGGCGTTCGGCGGCGAGGCCCTTCTTGCCCGGAGCGTCCGGGTTGAGGAGCCACCGCACGACCAGGGCCCGGCCGTCGCGGGCGGTGACGGCCGCGTTCACTCGGTGGGCGAGGTCCATCGTCGGGTCGTCGACCTCACTGGGCTGGGTCTGCAGTGCGGCGAGGAGTTCGTCCTCCGCGCGGTCGAGCACCGCCTGGGCGTCGAGAAGCAGACCGTGCCACTTGACGATGTCGGTGACGTAGGGGTTCGTGGCCGGATCGTCGGTGACCACGGCCTTCAAGTGGTCCATGCTCGTTCCGAGATGGGCTTCGATCCGTGCGGTGAGCACGCCTACGACGTCTTCACCGACGTCGGGTATGTCGTCAGACAAAGGGAAAGGTTTCCTTTCCGGAAGGCGATACCGGAGGGGAAGGTGGGGAGTTCGCAGGCGTCCCGGTAGCTCAGCCGGTGGGACGGGAAGGGGCGCGGGTGCGGCTCTCAGTCGAGGCACATGCGGACGTCGCGGTAGACGTACGTGCCGGAGACCCAACCCTTGACGCCCGTAGTCCTGTCCGTGATGTAGAGCCAGTTGCCGCTCTTCTTGTGCACGGTGAACTTGTGGCTGCGGTAGAGGATGCCGAGGGCGGTGGAGTTCGAGGTGGCCTTCGACCGGATGGTGACGGCCGCGGTGTGCACCTCGTACGGCAGCGGCGGCAGGTCGTAGCAGCTGGTCGCGAGGGCCGTGGGAGCGGCGGCGGGTGCCGCGCTGGCGGTGGTGGCGGACAGCACCGGCAGGGTGATGGCGCCGAGCATCGCCGCGGTGATGGCAATTCGGGTGGAGCGCATGCTGAAGAGACCTCCGTAAAGGCATAGGGATGAGATGGGCGGCCGCTGCGGGCGTCGTCCCGGCGGCTGCACTAAGAGTCCAGAGAATCGCCGGTTTGGCTAACCGGCGATCGTCGGCTATGTTTCGCCGCTCTCGTCGACGGTGGTGCTCAGCGCGAGCGGCCGGGCGGGTGTGCGGCAGGGGCCTTGGGCAAGCCGGCCGGGCGGGTGGCTGCGGCTGCCGGGCGGACCGGCGGGAGGGGCGCGGCCTCGCCGTCGAGCCGGCTGTAACACCAGCGCAGGGCCTCGGCCTGGGTGGCGAAGCCGCCCTCGCGCAGGGTGTGGGTCCATGCGTCGGTGTCGACCTCTTCGACCAGGACGCGGAACGGGCTGGGGGCCCGCTCGTCCAGGGCGTGCAGCGCGACGACGGTGACCATGTCGTCCGGGTCGTCGCGGGTGTAGGAGTAGCCCATGGCGTAGTGGTCGCCGTCGCCGGCGAGACGGCGTTCCAGTGCGCGCGTCGTCTCGTCCGACGCCGGTGGCCCCAGCTCGGGGTCGAGGACGATGGCTTCGGGCGGGCAGCCACGGTGGATGAGCCAGGACTGCGCCATCGCGGGCAGCGGCAGCCGTTTCCCCTCGAAGGTGAACGTCCGCTTCTGCCGGTCGCGTTGAAGGTGCAGGGCCATCAGCTGCGGCATACCGGGGATTCCCCAGGTGACGGATCCGTCGAACAACACGTAGTAGCTGTGCACGCCATCGGCGGAGTGGTGCTCGGCGAGCGGGGTAAGCATCTCCCCGACTCCGACCCGGCGATCGAAGTCGAGGAGGACCTCTTCGTCGGCGTCGAAGTCGTCCAGGCCGAAATCAACGACGGGGACGGGCTTCCTGGCGGGCGCGGGTTCGGTGGAGGACAACAAGAGCCTTTCGGTGGGATCAGCGCCGCCGAGCCGGGGTGGACGGCCATGCCCCAGGCCGGGCCGGGGGCTTTGTCACCTGCCTGGTGGTGGGGGCCCGGCGGGCCGCGAACAGCGCGGCGCGGCCCGCATCGGTCAGAGCGACCGGCTGGCCGGCGTGCAAGGGGTGGCCGGTATCCCGGACGACCAGGCCGGCGTCCTCCAGCTTCCGCACCTCGGCATAGGGGATACGGGTGCCGGAGGCGACGGTCACCGACAGCCGGCCGGTCAGCAGGTGCTCATACAGCTTGGCTCCGCCGGCGATAGCGAGCAGTGCCGCCTGGTCCTCGGTCGTGAGCGTTCCTTCCCCGCGCACCGGTGCTGCTGTGGCGGCCTCGATGGGTTCCAGGGCCGCGAGCACCTTGCGGGCGGCGGCGTCACGTTCACCGGCGGCCTCCTCCATCTGGTCCACGGCACGGTCGACGCGCTCGAACCAGGCGGTGTCGACGGGGAACTCGCCGCTGGAGAGGCGGTTGAGGAGCTTGAGGTAGAACGTGACGCTGGTCTGGGCCCTGGCCAGCTCGCGGTGCCGGTCGACCAGACGGGCGTGCGGTTCGTCGAGGACACCGCGGTCTCGCAAGGCCCACAGCGTGTCGACGTCATGGCCGGTGACGGCTTCGATGCGGTGGTCGAGCGGAGAAGCCGCACGCCGGCCTGCCGCCGGCGCGGGTTCAGGGGGCATAGGCGAGCTCCACGGGTTCAGCGGGTGTGATGGTGCGCGGGATTCTGCGCAGGGCGGGGCAGGCCCGGCATGCCGGAGAGCGGCGGACCGGGCCGGGGGACGGGAGCGCGGGTGGTCAGCTGCGGGGAGCGGGAGCGTGCCGCGTGGGTGCGGGCGCTCAAGGGCCGGCGCGTCATCCCCAGGCGGCGGCCGACCTCGTCGTAGACGTCGTTGCCCGCGCGCGGCCGGACCGCGACGACGTGGATCTCCCGCTGATGTGTGGACTCCGCGGGCGCGGGGCGGAGCCCGTAAACGACGCGCCAGTCCTTGCGGGCGTCCACGAACAGCTTGCGGTAGCCCTCCAGGTCTCCGGTGAGGCGCAGCCCGAAGCGCTCGGCGTTCACGACTTCCTGCAGGTAGGCGAGGGTGAGGTCGCGGATGTCGCCGGGCGCCTGCAGGAGGTCGGTCAGAGCACGGGGGTCGAAGCTCAGGCCGAAGGCCGGCTGTCCCGCGCTCATGACGTCGGCTCGTCCAGCTCCGCGGAACCGGTGGGCTGCGCTGCGCTCGCCGTTTCCGTACGGGCGGACGGCGGCGGGCCGGACAGCAGGCGGTGCGCGGGCCGGTCGGGAGACGTCATGCAGGCCGACAGCGGGCCGCCGGGCGCGCGGATCGCCGCGATGGCGTGGGTGAGGAAGTCACGGTGCCACACGAACATCCCGGCCAGGCCGGCGTCGGGTTCCTTGTGCTGCTGGTAGGCGAGCCACAGGGCATGCAGCCAGGCCACGACGTCGTCGTGCTCCTGCCACTGCAGGCACCAGGGCGCCGCGGTGGTGACCTCCGCCCCGTAGACGGAGAGGAAGAAGTCGTCCACCCAGTCCGACAGGGCGTCCAGCTCGTCCTCGCGCTCCTCCCCCGCGAGTTCCAGGATCGGGCGGGGCTCCGACGGCACGGCGGGATGCCCCCCGCCGAACTCGGGCATGCCGAACGCGGCGAACGGCGATCGGTCCGGGGCCGGAGCGGAGGAGAGGTGGTCGAGCTGCCGGGCCTGCTGCGCCGACTGCTCCATGAGCCGCCGGACGCTCGCCTCGATTCCCTCCAGCTGCGGGTCCGGAATGCGAACCGGCTCCAGCATCCCGCCATCCGCGGGCTCTGTGGATTCGGGCATGAGAAGTACGGCCTCCTATGAGACACGGATGGCGGCACACAGACCGGCCGGCGAATGACGAGCACGCTGGCGGCGTGAAACCGCAAGGGATTGGAAAAGAGAGCCGGTGGCCCCCGAGGGCAGCGCAGTTGACGCTCTAGACGGCGAGAACCACGTCGTCCTGCGTCAGGGTCCCGCGGACCGTCTCGGTGAGCCGGTCGGCCGCGATCGACGCATAGTGCGCGGTCTTCTCCACCCCGATGAAGTCGCGGCCTTCCAGCAGGGCGGCGACGCCGGTGGAGCCGGAGCCGGCACAGAAGTCGAGCACCGTGCCGCCCGGCGGGGCGATCTTGACCAGATCGCGCATCACCTCGACGGGCTTCTGGGTGATGTGCTGGCGCTTCGCTCCCGAGGGCTGCGAGGCGCTGTACATGCCCGGCAAGTAGACAGGGTTCCGGGAGCCGTCGATCGCCCCCTTTGACGCCCAGACGATGAACTCACAGTTCTGCGTGAACCGGCCCTTCTGCGGCCTGGCCTGCGGCTTGTGCCAGGCGAGCACCCCGCGCCACAGCCAGCCGGCCGCCTGGATCGCGTCCGTGGTGACGGGGAGCTGGCGCCAGTCGGTGAACAGCAGCGCGGTGCCGCCCTCCTTCGTGAGGCGGTGGGACTCGGTCATGATCTGCGTCAGCCAGAAGCCGTACGACCGCTGGTCCATGTTCTCGCCGGTGAAGTCCGGCAGGGCGTGCTGGGCGTCGGCGGAGGTGTACTTCGCCCTGGCGGAGCGGGTGGTTCGCTCCTTCGCGGTCCTCCCGCCGCTGTTGTACGGCGGGTCGGTGATGACGGAGTCGACGCAGTCGTCCGGCAGACCGGCAAGAACGCTGAGGGCATCACCGTGGTGCAGGGAAAAAGGCAAAGAGGAACCCCAATTCGGGTGTGGAAGCACGGAGGGAACTGCCCGTCGCACAAAAGGAGTCCTCGCGGGCCGAAGACGGGCATGCAGAAGCCCAGGGCCGCAGACCGAGGAGGGCGAGGGGAGTCCAAAAACTGTAGAGGCGAAAACGCCGACGACCAAGAAGTGCATGGCTGAGGTCCCGGATTCCGGCACCTTCCGCGCCACTTTTTGGCCAGCCGCCAATTCGCGCTTACTGTTTTTGAACCGCCCGGCGCACACCGCCGATGGCTACTCCCCTGCCCTTCCTCACGGAGGTTTCCCCCTGCCCCGGCACACCTAGCTCACGGCCCGGCCGCATGGAGCGAGCGGCAACTCGCCCGCGCCGGCCCGTACCGATCGCCCACCCCGGCTGCCGCGCCCTTCCGACACGCCTCGCGCACGCGGCACGCCGGACACCGCACCCCGAAGGACACGTCTATGACGTCTCGCTACCCACTCCTGCCCGAAACCGCTGACCCGCGAGCCATCCGAACCGGTTGAAGGCGCTCGCCGCCGGTATCGGCGCCGTCTTCCTCTCCCCGCTCCTGATCGCCGGCACCGGCATGGCGCTGGCCGCGTCCGCCGAAGCCGTGCAGACCACCGGCTCCGTCAGTAACTGCCTGACCGGCATCGACGCCGGCAAGGTCGCCGACCAAGTGACCAAGATCCTCGACGGGGCGTCCGGCGAGGATGTCCGCGTCGAGGGCCTGGACCTGCCGACCGAGCAGATCCCCCACGCCCAGACGATCGTGGCCACCGGCATCAGCCTCGACGTCCCGAAGAAGGGTCAGATCATCGCGCTCGCCACGGCGATGCAGGAGTCGCGGCTGCGCAACCTCAACTACGGGGACCGCGACTCGCTCGGCCTGTTCCAGCAGCGCCCTTCGCAGGGCTGGGGCACCGCCCAGCAGATCCGTGACCCGGTCTACGCGAGCGAGCGCTTCTACAAGGCTCTTCTCGCCGTGGACGGCTGGCAGCAGATGACCGTCACCCAGGCAGCCCAAGCAGTCCAGAAGTCCGGCTTCCCGGACGCGTACGCGCAGTGGGAGCCGCTGGCTACCGCCCTGCAAAAGGCCATCGCCGCCACCTTCCCCGGTAACTCGGAGGGTGCCGGCGACGAGACCGGTGACACCGCCTCCTCGACGAGCTGCAGCACGCAGGACGGGTCCCAGTACGGGCCGATCCCCGAGGGTGCCGTCCCGAAGGGCTACTCGATCCCGAAGGACGTCGACCCGCGCGCCCGAACGGCGATCGACTGGGCGATGCACCAGCTCGGCACGATGTACCAGTGGGGCGGCTCGTGCACGGCCGCACACGGCCCTGATCCGATGGGCCGCTGCGACTGCTCCAGCCTGATGCAGCAGGCGTACGCCAAGGCCGGCATCCAGCTCACTCGCACCACGTACACGCAGGTCAACGAGGGCAAGGCCGTCTCCGTCAAGGCGCTCAAGCCCGGCGACCTGATTTTCAGCCGCGGTACCGCGGCCCGTCCGGAACACGTCGGCATGTACATGGGCGAGGGGCTCGTGATCGAGGCCCCGCGCACCGGCAAGCCCGTCCGGATCACGCCGCTCAAGGACTGGGACGTCCTCGCAGCCCGCCGCGTCCTCTGACGCCGGCCCCTTCTCGCGCCGCTCTCGCGCCCCTCCCCCTCTTCTTCTTCACCTCCGCCCGGGCCCGCTCGGCCTGCGCACGCAAGGAGCCCCGCCACACCCATGCCCCTCCCCCTCGCAGACCACGTCATCCAGCTCGCCTTCGACCCTGGGATCTCGCCTAAGGGCGGCGGCCTGCCCGGACTCTCCGTGCTGAAGAACGTCGTCAACTCGATCAACATGTTCGGGATCATCGCCGTCGTCGGTGCCCTCGCCGTCTCGCTCGGCGTGTGGGCCTGGGGCCACCACACCGGTGGACACCAGGCCGAGGCCAACGGCAAGAAGGGCGCGGTCGTTGCAGCCGGCGCCGCCCTCGGCCTCGGCGCCGCCAACGGGATCGTGAGCTTCTTCTCAGCCCTCGGGTCGCAGGTCCAGTGATGCAGAAACGATTCCCCTCCCTTTCGCTGTCCTCGTACGGCGCTGGCTGGTCCGCCAACCGGCGCATCGCGATCGTCGCCGCCACCGTCGCCGTCCTCCTGGCTGTCGCCACCGTCGTCGCCTGGCTGTCCGGCAGCAACAACGGCCACCAGGTGCCGGACTCCGCCGCTCCGGCCCCGGCGTCGAGCACGTCCTCCTCGGAGGCCGCCCCGAAGCCCGCGGCCGGATCCGGGTCTGTTCCCCATCCTCCGCGGATCGCCGAGCCCGTCGCCTACGCCAAGGCCGCGGCCCAGATGCTGTGGTCCTACGACACCCGCACCACCAGCCGCGACCA
Organism: Streptomyces sp. NPDC043176; assembly: GCF_056436715.1. Classification (NCBI taxonomy): domain Bacteria; kingdom Bacillati; phylum Actinomycetota; class Actinomycetes; order Kitasatosporales; family Streptomycetaceae; genus Streptomyces; species Streptomyces sp. NPDC043176. The sequence continues at coordinate 77,215 of NZ_JBWKCA010000002.1, read as the reverse complement.
GCAACTCGCCGGGATGCGGGCGTGGATGACCAGCGAGACCAAGTACGCCGACTGGGCCTCCGTCGTCGGGCAGGTGCCCGATCCGGTGCTGTGGTCGCGGATGGCCGACCAGGACCAGAACGCCACCGGAACGGCCCTCGAAGGCCACTACCCCGGCGCGTTCAAGCAGGCCCTGACCGAGGACCCCTCCGCGATCACGAAGGCGTACATCTACGTCGTCACCGTCAACGGCAAGCAGCAGATCGCCTGGAAGAACGGCGGCGCCGGGGCCGAGGCGCGCGCCGTGACGCTCGCCGTGCAGTGCCGGCCCAGCCATGACTGCTCTCTCGCCGCCATCGCTCCGAGCGTCACGCAGTGACCCGCGCCTGACATAAGAAAGGAGGAGTAACTCCTCGTGGGTTTCTGTGACTTCCCCCTGGCGGACAAGCTGTGCGCCGTCGGCGACGCGGTGGACTTCGCCTCCAACCCCGGCAAGGCGATCGGCGACTGGATGGCGAAGTCGGCAGGCGAGCTCGCCGCCGCTGCCGCCGACCTGGCCGCCGAGGCCGTCGACACCACCACCAAGGTGGACCTGAACGCCGGATGGTTCCGCGACAACTACGAGATGCTGCTGCCGCTGGGCCTGGTCCTGCTGGTCGCCACGTTCTGCGCGCAGCTGGTCCGGGCCGCCGTCCGCCGCGACGGACAAGCCCTGACCCAGGCGTTCACCGGCACCATGGGCGGCGTCCTGTTCGCCTTCTGCGCCATCGCCTTCACCACGGTCGCCGTCGAAGTCGTCGACGCGATCTCCGACGGCCTGTTCAAGGCCGCGAAGCTGGACATCGCCTCAGCCGTGCGGCGCATCGTGAAGGTCAACCAGATCGGCGCCCTCGCCGGACTGGGCTGGCTCGTACCGGTCGTCGCCGGCCTCGGTGCCGCGATCGGCGCGATCCTCTACTGGTGCGTGATGATGGTCCGCAAGGTGGGCATCCTGGTCATGGTCACCCTGGCGATCTTCGCGTCCGCCGGAGGCGGCTGGGAGGTCGCTCGGCGCTGGCGCCGGGGCTGGATCGAGGCCACCGCCACCCTCGTGGTCAGCAAGCTGCTGATGACCGTGATCTTCGTGCTCGGCATCGCCGCCATGGGCCGGACGGAGGCCAAGGACGGTGTGGCCGCTCTCGCCGACGTCATGGCCGGCATCGTCATCATGGTCCTCGTGCTGCTGTGCCCATACGCCGTTTTCAAGTTCGTGCACTGGGCGGCCGAGGGCACGGACGGCGAGTCCATCCACCGGGCCGGCGGCGCCGGGGCCCAGATCGCCAAGGCACATGCCGAGAAGGCCGCCCGGAAGGCCGCCGCAGCGGCGGCCACCGCCGGAACCGGTGGTGCGGCAGCCGGAGCGAGCGCCGCCCCGCAGGGCCCGTCCGCGGCTGGTGGCGGTGGTTTCCCCGGTGACATCGCCTCCCACCCGACCAGCGCAGGTGGAGAAGGCGAGGAAGGCTCGTCGAGCGGCGGAACGGGCGTCTCGCCCGGTGGTGATGCCATCAAGTCCGGTCTGGACAAGGCCGTCCAGCCCGCGCCGACGAGCGTGTCCGCCGACACCAGCGGCCAGGTGGGCGGCAGCCCGGGGCAGGGTGGTTCCGGAACGAACCGCGCCTCCGGCCAGGGCGGCGGATGGCAGTCCACTCCGCCGACCACGACCCCACCGCCGCAGGGCGCATCCCCGTCCTTCGGCTCACAGAACGCCACGTACGGCGGAGCTGCCTCACCACCGCCGCCTCCGGCCGGCCTCTGATCCCCTGCCCGACTACCGGGGGCGGGACGTGCACGCCACCTCCCGCCCCCGGGTTCCACCCGCGTCCCCAGGACCCGTCCCTTGACTGATCTCTCCGTCGCCCCGGTCACGGTGAAGTTCCCGCACCGGTCCCGCCGCGGCATCCTCCTCGGCCTCTCCCTGCCCCAACTGGTCCTCGTCTCCGCCACTCTGGCCCTGCTGCTGATGACGGTGGTCTCCACCGGACTGCTCGGTGCCGTCGCCCTGACCCCCCTGTGGGCGGCCTCCGGTGCGCTCGTCGCGATCCGCCGGCACGGCCGCTCCCTCATCGACTGGATGCCGATCGTCGCCCGCCACGCGCACCGCCGCCGCACCGGCCAGATTCTCTGGCTCGCCCGTCCCGTCACCCGCCCCCGGCAGGACGGCGTCCTGCACCTGCCCGGCAGCGCCGCCTCCCTCAAGGTGGTCACCCCCGGCGACTCCGCCAACGGCGCCGCGGCCGTACACGACCCCCACCAGCAGACGCTGACCGCCATCGCCCGCGTCACCAGCCGCGCCTTCGCCCTCCTCGACCCCGCCACCCAAATCCACAACGTGACCAGCTGGGGACGCGCGCTGGCGAGCATCGCCCGCAGCGGGCACATCGCCACCGTGCAGGTCCTGGAACGCACCGTCCCCGACAGCGGCGACACCCTCACCCGCCACTGGACCCAGAACGGACAGCCCCAGGCCCCGGTCGCAGGCCAGATCTACTCCGAGCTGGTCGCCTCCGCCGGCCCCGCCGCCGCCCCGCACGAGACCTACCTCGCCATCTCCCTCGACCTCAAGGCCGCCAAGCGGCTCATCGCTCAGGCCGGCGGAGGCTTGCCCGGAGCGTTCACCGTCATGGAGCAGACCACCGCCTCCATCGCCCAGGCCGCCCGCACCGCCGGCCTCCAGGTGACCGGATGGCTCAGCTCGCGGGAGATCGCCGCCGTCATCCGCACCGCCTACGACCCGAAGGCCCTCGGCGCACTCCAGCAGTGGTCCGAGACCGGCCGCGCCGAGGCCGACCCAGCCGCCGCCGGACCCGTCGTCCAGGTCGAGGAGTACGACCGGATCGCCACCGACAGCGCACGGCATGCGACGTACTGGGTGGAGAACTGGCCACGCACCGAGATCGGGGCCGGATTCCTGCACGGGCTGATGTTCACGGCCGGCGTGCGGCGCAGCCTCTCCCTCATATACGTGCCGCAGGGGCTCGAGTCCGCGCTGCGGGACGTCCAGCGGAAGAAGGCCGCGATCATCGCCGACGCCAACGAACGCGCCCGCCGCGGACAGGTCGACAGCGAGGAAGACTCCGTCGAGTACGCCGACGTCAAAACCCGCGAACGCCAGCTCATCGCCGGTCACGCCGACGTGGCCCTCACGGGTCTGATCACCGTCACCGCCGAGACCGACGCCCTCCTGGACGCCGCCTGCGCGCAGATCGAAACCCACGCCGTCACCTCGGGCGTCGACCTGCGCCGGCTCAACTACCAGCAGCCGGACGCCTTCGCCCTCAGCGCGCTCCCGCTCGCCCGGACCGCCCTGTGACCCAGGCCCGCCCCGGTCCTGCTGGCCCCCTCCGATCATCTGCGGCGGAACCCCCGTCGCCACCCCTGCCTCCCGGCAGGAAGGACCACCACCTTTGACCTCCCCCGCCCACCCGGCCGACGCCCACCCCTATCTCCGCGCCGCGAACGCCGGAGTACGCCACCACACCCGCGCACTGGCACCGTCGGACACGGGCCCGCCCCCGCCGGCGGACCGCCTGCACCTCGACGTGCTCCACGCCCACCTCACCACCGTGCTCCAGCTCCTCGACCGCCTCGCCGAGACCACCCGGCCACCGCACCCGGCAGCCGGCCGTCACCTGGCCGCCGCTCACACCCACCTGTGGCAGGCCGCCAGCGAAGTCCACGCCGCGTTCCACCTGCTGCCCAGCAGCACGACGGCGGGCACCGAGTCGAGCATGTGCCGTCCGGAGCGTCTGCCCGAGGGACCGCCCGTGCTGACCATCTGCCAGCGCCACCTCGCCGCCGGCCACGTCGTCCGGCGCAAAACCACCCCCACCGACCTCGGCGCGCACACCACGGCCTGCGCGCGATGAGCACGACCCGCAGAAACGAGGGCCTCCGATGAGTCACCGGCCCGCCCGCCGCGCCCGCCGCGCCTCCGCCTCTCCTCTGTTCACCCCCCACGGCACCGACCGGGCCAGCCGAAAGGCCGCTCGCCGGCAGCTCGCCGAAGCCGCCGCCAAGGCCCGCGCGGAAGCCAGCGCCCACCAAACCGAGACCACATCGGCCGACCACGAGACACCGGCCCCGCTCTACCCTCCAGGCGGACGCCCCGGCCCCGCCTCCGCCCGCCACAACCGGCTCAAACTCCCCGCCCACCGCATGACCACCGCCGTGGCCGCCGGCGCGTATCCGTTCCTCGCCGAAGGCGGCCTCGGCGCAGAAGGCATCTACATCGGGCGCGACGTCCACGCCGAGGCGTCCTTCGTCTTCGACCCGTTCGCCCTGTACGGCAAGGTCGAGGGCTTCACCAACCCGAACCTCCTCCTGGCCGGCGTCATCGGCCAGGGCAAGAGCGCGCTGGCCAAGTCCTTCGCGCTGCGCTCGATCGCCTTCGGGTACCGCGTCTACGTCCCGTGTGACCCGAAGGGCGAGTGGACACCGGTGGCAGAGGCCCTCGGCGGACGGTCCGTGGCCCTCGGGCCCGGACTGCCCGGCCGGCTGAACCCGCTCGACGCGGCCCCGCGCCCCGCGGGCGTCTCCGAGGCCGACTGGGTCGGCGAGATCCGCAAGCGGCGCCTGCTCCTGCTCGGCTCCCTCGCCCGGACCGTCCTCGGCCGGGACCTGATGCCCATGGAGCACACCGCCCTGGACATCGCCCTGGACGCCGTCGTCAGCCACGCTGCCGCCACCGGCCGCACCCCGCTCCTGGGCGACATCGCCGCGACCCTCAACGATCCCCGGGCGCTCGACGAGGCCGCCGGGATCATGTCGGGACAGCTCGGCGACGCGGCCCGAGACCTGGCCCACGCGATGCGGCGCCTGGTCCACGGTGACCTCGCCGGGATGTTCGACGCCCCCTCCACCGTCGCCTTCGACCCGAACGCGCCGATGCTCACCATCGACCTCTCCCGGCTCGGCGGCTCCGGAGACGACACGGCCCTCGTCCTGGCGATGACCTGCGCCTCCGCCTGGATGGAGTCCGCCCTCTCCGACCCGAACGGCGGCCGGCGCTGGATCGTGTACGACGAGGCATGGCGCCTGATGCGGCACGTCGGCCTGCTGCAGCGGATGCAGGCCCAGTGGAAACTCTCCCGCGGCCTCGGCATCGCCAACCTCCTGGTGATCCACCGCCTGTCCGACCTGCTCACCGCCGGCGACGCCGGATCACAGGGCCGCGCTCTCGCCGAGGGCCTCCTCGCCGACTGCTCCACCCGCATCATCTACCGGCAGGAGAACGACCAGCTCCAGGCCGCGGCCTCCCTGCTCGGCCTCACCTCGGTCGAGATGGACGCCATCGCGCACCTGAACCGCGGCCGGGGCCTGTGGAAGGTCGCCGGACGATCTTTCATCGTGCAGCACCTCCTGCACAGTCACGAGCTGGCGCTCTTCGACACCGACGCCCGAATGCACTGAAAGGCCACCGGGACCCTTCCATGCCTGATATCACCCACCCCGTCTACTTCATCCGGCTCGCGCGAAGCATCGACAGGACCCTCAACGACCTCCCCGAGGCCGAGCACCTGCGTCGGGGCGACGACATCAGTCCGGCCATCCAGAGCATGGTCGGCGACATCGCCCACTACGTGATCGAGATCAGCGAAGAGCTGGAAACCAGCAACCGCCACGAAGCCGAGATCCCGTCGGCGCACGGCCACGCCGAACGCTCCGGCACCGCAGCCCTCACCCGGTGTGCGGCCCCTCTCGGCACCGCCCTCGCCCATCTCGGCCAGGTAATCGAGCGTCTCGGCTTCCTCCACGAGAACATCCGGCACTCCTCCACCAAGCGCACCCCCACGCCGGACGCCGTCCGGCATGTCCTCCAAGAGCATCTCGACCACACCGGCACCGCCCTGCGCACGGCCGCCCAGCACCTGCGTGATCACGCCGCGCAGATCTCGCGCGCGCCTTCGGTCAGCACCACGACCGCACCAGCCCACCCTGTGGCACCTCCCGCTGCGACAAACCCCCCGCGAGGACGCTGACCAGCGCCCATACCCCGCACAGGAGAGAGATCCATGAATCGCGACATCCAGGGCGAGCTGATACCGCGCGGTGACACCCTCCGCCTGATCAGTTCGCTCGACAATCTGAAGACCGCATTCCTCGACGCCGCCGAACAGTGGCAGCTACTCGACGACACCGGTGACGTGCCGGCCGAACCGTCGTACACCGAGCTGCTCCAGCATGCCGTCGACGCGCAGGACCTCTCCCGCGACGTCGTCCGGCTGGCGGCCGACTTCGCCCGCAGCTCCCACAGCGCGAACCGTGCCAGCCGCACTGTCCTCGCCCACCTCGCGACCGCGGCCACGATGTCGAGCCACGCAGCACCGCACTTCGCCGAGACCGCGGAGACCGCCCTCTCCCTCTCCCGGGCCGCGGGCCCGATCACCAGGCGGTACCGAGGGAACTCGATGGTCATAGACCACGCCACGGCGCGCGCCTACCTGCGGCGCACCTCGGAATCGATCGGCGAAGCGGCCAAGGAACTCCACGCTCACCTCGACCTCCACCGCTTCCTGCCCGCGCCCGCCCAACGGGCGGTAGCGGCACCGCCGTCGCCCCCACCGAGCGCACGTCACCGTTGACCCGCGCCGAGAGCACCTGCGCCGACGTCACCTCGTCAAGGAGACCTCTGAACCGCCCCTCCAACCCCACCGACGCCGCCTGGACCGCCTGCCGGCCCGAGGAGCCACAGCGGGGTTCCGCACGCCACACGCCTTCACCGCGCAGCGCGTCTACTCTCCGCCGGAGGAGCCGTGGACGCTGACGGCGACAACCTCGCAGAAGCCCGTCACGCCGGCCGGCTCGCTCCGCTTCCCGATCACCGCCACGTCGGCGCCCCTTGGTGGCAGGAGCTGTGGTCCCGCCACTCGCACATCACCACGCCCCTGCGCCAGCGCGGGCTGGAATGCGACATCGAGTACGGCCTCAGCGCCTACATCGTGCGCGTCTCGCTCCCCGACGACAGCCACCTGATCATCGGCCCACCTCAGGAGCCCTCGTCCGACCGCCCGCCGGGGGACCCCGAGGGGTGGATCGTGACCCGCGAGCACCCTGACGACCAAGCGCTGTTCGAGGTGATCTACGACTCCGGCACTCCTGATCGGCCCGAAGCCGTGCATGGCGGCAGCGTCCCGCCCCTCATCCATGCGATCGACCTGCGGCTGGCCCAACTCGGACTGCTCAATGCCCCCGACACGAGCACCACTACGCCCCCGAGGGTGCTTCGTGGGTACGCCCGCCGGGACGCGGCAGCCTTTCTCGCCGAGCATCCGCTCCCGCAGGAGCCCTTGCCACTCCCGGTCCTGACGCCCTTCCTCTCCGCCCTGGGGGCGGCCGAGACGCCCGCCGAGGTCAGCGCGATCACGCACCACTTGGCCGGGTTCACCGCGCCGGTGCTCGACCACATCGCCCGGCACATCGTCGGGGTCGCTCTCTGGCGCGGCCAGGACCACCGGCACACACCCCAAGCCCAGCGCCTTCTGCGGGAGGCGGCCCAGAGCATCCGCACAGCCGTGGTCAAGGTGACCGAGGCCGACCTGGAAAACCTCCGCGCCGAGTACGCCCCCGTCCCCGCGCCAGCGTCCGCAGCCCGGGAACCCACGCCGTCCCTTCCTCCGGCTCCGCCCAGCTCGTCGAGGCCCGGCACCTCCCCCAGCCGCTAACCGTTCCTGGAGCGTTCTCCTTGACCACCGGATCCTTCATCGCCCGCCCCACCGCCACCGGGTACACCGGGGTGTACGTGAGCTTCGACGGCACGCCCGCTTCGAAGCTCCCGCTGCTGGTCACCGCCTTTCAGTACCGCTTCGGCCGTGATCTGGAGGCGATGACCCGGCACCTCGTGGACAACGTCGCCATCGGCTGGGAGGAGCTGGGCAGCGATCTCCTCGACGGAGCACCGCCCGGGACCGTCGCCGCCCTTACCGGCGGACAGCCCTGGCCCAGCCGAACCCTGGACAACCTGATCACCCCGGACGGCTCGCCGCCGACCCGCATCACGGTCACCGAGACGACCGTCGCCAACATGGACGTGGAGTGGGGATACGTCCTGCGCCCCTCCGGCGTCGAGGTGTTCCCCACCATGTACGCCACGTCCGGCCCCGTCGTCGACTGGGATGCCGACCCTCTCACCGACTTCGGCAACCCCGCCTCCTGGCCCACCGTCACGCCGGCCCGCTCCCCAGCTCCGTCCACAGCCTTCCTTCTTCCCGCAGCGCCAGGCATGTCCCGCACGGCCGCCCGTCGCTGACCGCCCCGCCCCACTCCAAACACAGGAGCCCTTCACTGTCCGTCCCGCAGATCACCGTCGTCATCGCCACCCAGCTCCGTCCCGAGCGCCTGCCCTACCTGGAGGAGATGCACGCGAGCCTCGCCCGGCAGACCGTGCCGTGGGAAGCCGTCCTCGTTCTCGACGGGGCCGACCCGCAGCTGCTCCCCAGTTCGGTTGCAGCCGACCCGCGCATCCGGCCCCTCGTTCTGCCGCGTCCGGTCGGTGCTGCCTGCGCCCGCAACCTCGGCCTGACCCAGGTCCGAACGGAGTTCGTGAACTGGGCCGATGACGATGACCTCTTCCCCGACTGGAGCCTGGGCCTGCGTCTGGAAGCCTTCACCGACCGGCTCGGGTGGGTCGCGGGATACAGCGAAGACTGGCTGCCGGACGGTACGACGCGCCTGTGGAAGTGCCCCACCCCGCCCGGCTACCACGAGGCCGGCGACGTGATCACCTACTGGCCGCGCCCCGAGGACACCATCCCGATCGGACCGACCACGATCCTCGCCCGCACCCGCCTCGTACGCGCAGCCGGCGGCATGGGCGGACTCGTTCAGGGCGAGGACTACATGGCGGCCGTCGGCACCTCGAACCTCGCTCCCGGCGTCCTGCTCCCGGTCCCCGTGTACCGGTACCGGAAGTGGGGCGGGCAGATGACGGCCCAGCTCGGGTACGACCAGCTGGAGGCGGCGGCCCGCAATCACGCCTGGCAGTACGGCCACAGTCTTCGCTCCATCCTGGACAGCCGCGCGGATCCGGTCCACGGCTGACACGCGGGACGCCCCGTTGCCCAGGCGGAGCACGGGCGTCGGCATCACCACGGGCAAGCAGCGCCCGGGCGGGGACGGACTTCCTGCCGAACGAAGGAGGCGTCGGCCGCCTGTCGACAGGCACCGACGAGGCCGCCGTCATGGCCCTGATCCGCCGTACGGCCCACCGGCAATGAGCCCCTCCCCCATGCCGGCCTGCGCGCGCCAGCGCCACCGGCTCTCGCTGCTCCTACTCCACTGAGCCCTTCGCACTGCCGCCCTGCGCATGACAGACGCCGATCAGCTCCACCACCGACCTGTGAGGAGAATCCCGCCCCTTTGCAACCCGGCACCCACTTCGCCTTCGGTACCCACAAGGACTACGGCTTCGTCGCCTCCTTCACCGCCTCCATGCCCGCCCACCTCGCCCACTGGTTCCTGGAGCGAGAGCAGTTCGAGCCCGTCCCCGGGCAACCGCGGCTGTACCGGCTCGTCGAACCCGAGAACGACGGCCCCCGCCGCACCCGTCATGCCGTCCACGACCTGCGGCGACAGGGCTACACAGTGCACGCCGACATCGCTCTCGACCCCGCTGCATCGGCCGGCCCGCCGCGCCCGGTCCGCCCGAGCGGCCTGCAGGAGCGGCGCAGCCGGCTCGCGCAGGCCGCTGCCGGCCGAACCACACAGCGCACAGCGCCACCCACCACCTCCCCACCGACCGCCCGGCCGATCCCGCCAAGGCCCACCTACGCGCCCACCGTCCACCTGACGGCCGCAGGCGGCGGGCGATCCCGATGACACCCGGAAGCAGCCTCACCGACGGGGCCCGCAACTTCCGGCTGCGGATGGCGGTCATCGACCGCGAGACCGAGACCGCGCTGGACATGACCCGCGACCGCTACGGACGCACCGTCCACCCAGACGCCGCCGCAGATGTGCGTGCCCACCGCGACAAGGCGGCCGTCGAGGCGTACACCACGTACCTTGCGCCGTGCGCCGTGCGCCGACGCCCTGCTCGACACTGCCCGCCGCACGCTCGACGAGCTGCCGCCCGCCCGCCACCTGGTCGGGTGGCGGACCGTGCTGGACAGCCTGGCCGCCTCCACTGCCGCGATCCGCCGAGTGCTCGACCGGCCGACCGCCCCCGGCCTCGCGGGCGAACGCGCCCAGTACAAGGCTCTGTGGCCGCACCTCACCACCTGGGCGGACCACGGCTTCATCGCCAGTCACCTCGCCGACCTCGACCAGCGCCAACAGCACAAGGCCCCGCTGACCGGCGAAGAGCAGCAGATGTGGACCGAGCTGGCCCGAGCAGCGCAGAGGCGGGGCGAGCTCCGGCTCACCGAGTCCTGGTACGCCGCGGACGGACAGCCGATCACCCTCGCCTACCTGGTCGAGAACGACGACTCGACGGTGGTCGCGCTGAGAGGCGACCCGGACGCACCGGGCTGGCAGGTGATCGGCCACTACGCCCATGAATACGAAGCAGGACAGATCCTGCCCGCCGCAGTTCCGCCCGGTGTACTGCGGGCCGATGTCTCCGAGTTCAACCGGGCCGCGCCCGCGCCCGAGGTGTCGCTGCAGGAACTCATCCGGGACATCGTCGAGGCCCAGCACGCCGGTGACGCGTCCAACGCGCTCCTCAGCGCCACCCAGCGCGGCTACGAGGCGGGCCCGATGGCCCGCCTCCAGGAACTCCTGGAAACCGGGGCCCAGTTCGCCGGTGCGCTGGAGACCGTGCAGGGCCGTCAGATCGCCGCCCGGCTCGCCGCGCTCGGCCGCCAGGTCGAGTTCCTCACCCGCGAAGTCGAGGAGGCGGCCGAGGACCTCGGCGCGACCGTCGCCGTCCTGCCGCCGCACCGCACTCCCGTACCGCGCTTCCGCCCCGGCCCTGCCGTGGACACCGCACCGCCCACGCCGCCACCTCGCACCAGCACGGCCGCCCGCCACCGCTGAGGCGTCGCCTCCCACGAGAGAAAGCCCTTCTTGTCCCTGACCGCACCCCCTGCCCCGGCACCGCGCATCACCTACGGCGCGGTGCTGGGCAGCCCGTACGTCGCCCGCCTGCTCGGCGGCACCCTCGTCGGCCGCCTCCCCAACGGCATGGCGCCCGTCGCCATCGTCCTGTGGGCCACTACGAGCGGCGGCAGCATCGCCTTCGGCGGGCTGCTCAGCGCCCTGTACGGGCTCGCGTCCGCGCTGGCCCAGCCGGTCAAGGGGCGCCTCATGGACCGCTTCGGCCAGACCGCAGTCCATCTTCCCGCCGCCCTGCTGAACTCGGCTCTCCTGGTGGCCCTCCCGCTGGCCGGACCGTTCGGCGGACCGGGCCTGGCCACAGCCATCGTCGTCGCCGGCGGCCTGACCACGCCCGCTTTGGAGGCAGGGCTCCGGGCGCTGTGGCCGAGCGTGCTGCCTGACTCGCGGCTGCGGCACGCCGCGCTCGCCCTCGACACCGGCACGCAGGGCCTGCTGTACATCGCCGGCCCCCTGCTCGTCGCCGCGCTCGCCGCTTCGTACACCCCGCCCGTCGCGCTTGCCGTCACCGCCGGCCTCGGTCTGGTCGGCACCGTCGTGGTCGCCTTCGCGCCGCCGTCCCGGCGCTGGCGTCCGACACCGTCCGCGCAGGCACAGACCGGGGTGGCAGACCGGTTGGCCAGTCCTGGCCTGGTGCTGCTGTTCGTCTCCCTCACCGGCATCGGGTTCGCGATCGGGGCTATGAACGTGTGGGCGGTCGCCATGGCCGAGCGCCACGGGCAGGATCTGCTCTCCGGGATCCTGCCCGCCGCGTTCTCGACCGGCAGCTTCCTCGGCGGCCTCCTCTACGGACGCCGCCGCTGGAGAAGTACCACCACGGATCGGCTGATCGGCGGCGGAACGTTCTTCCTGGCCGGCTGGCTGCCGCTCGTTGCTCTCCCGGGCCCGTACGCGGCTCCCGCCGCGGTCGCCGTGCCCGGTGTGTTCTTGACCGTCGTGGTCGCGTGCGCCTACGTGACCACCGACGCCCTGACCCCCGCCGGTCGCACGAGCGAGGCGTACGCGTGGCTGATCCTGTCGATCGGCGCCGGGCAGTCCGCCGGCACCGCCCTGGCCGGGCGCCTCGCCGAGCAGCCCCTCACCACCGCCGTGCTCCCTGCCGCCGGCGCGGCCTTCGCGCTCGTCGTCCTGCTCGCCGCGCGCCGTCGCCTCGGCCACGCCGGACTCCAGGACCGCCGCGGCCGGCACCGTCGCCCGCCCGGAGGCCGGCACAAGACGCCCTGATCCACGACACCACCGATAGGAGATCCTCCATGCCCGAAGCACCAGCAGAGCCGTTCATGACGATCCGGCACACCATCACCGGCGAGATCACCACCACCAGCTACAACGCCGCCGCCCGGCGGATCCTGCTCCAGGACGGATTCGAAGAGGCGCCAGTCTGCGCCTGCCGAGCGACGGAACCTGATACGGAGCGGACGCGCGGGCCTGCTCGGCAGCCGGCGAACTGCTCGTCGCCGGACACCCCGTGCACCTGGACTCAGTCCTCTGTCGGCGGATGATCGCCGACGGTGCGCCCCGGTTGACCCGTCGCCGATGGCGGCACAGTCCGTGATCCGGTCCCGGATCGGTCGGCCTCTCGAGCGCATCGCCAACCCCACCCGCACCTGTTGAAGGAATCTCGTTTTGACCACACCTGTAACGCCTGTGCGCACCAAGGGCGGCGAGCTGCGGGCCAAGGTGGCCCGGTTGCTGGCCGACCGGCCGGCGGACGCGCTCACCATCGGGGAGATGGCCAGGCAGCTGGGCCACTCCCACGGCGCCGTCCGCAACGCGGCCCTGACCTTGGTGACACGCGGGGAGGCCGACCAAGGCGGAACCGGACAACCGGAGTTCCGAGCGAACGCGAAGACCGCCGCAGCTGCGCAGACCGCTGTGATCAGTCCGCCGGGCACCCACTCTCCCCGCGCCCAGGCGGCCACGGCCCGCACGACCATTCTCGCGGCAGCCACGCCCAGGCAGACCGGCCCCATCCGCCGTGCGGGGGGCCAGCTCTACCACCCCCGGGAGCTGGCCGATCTGCCCGACGTCGAGGCGTTGAATCGCTTGCGCGATGCCGACGTGCCGGTGCTGCTCTACGGCCCTCCGGGCACCGGCAAGACGAGTCTGGTCGAGGCGGCGTTCCCGGACCTGCTCACCGTCGCCGGTGACGGCGACACCACGGTCGGCGACTTGATCGGCGAGTACACACAGGACGACGGCGGCAACTACGTCTTCCAGTACGGTCCGCTGGTCACCGCGATGACCGAGGGCCGCGCCCTGCTGATCGACGATGCCACCTTGATCTCGCCGAAGGTCCTGGCGGCGCTGTATCCGGCGATGGACGGGCGCAGGCAGATCCAGGTCAAGGCCCACAAGGGCGAGACCATCAAGGCCGAGCTGGGCTTCTACGTGGTGGCGGGCCACAATCCCGGCGTCCACGGCGCGGTGCTGACGGAGGCGCTCGCGAGCCGGTTCAGCGTGCAGATCCAGATCGGCACGGACTACGACCTCGCCCTGGCGCTGAAGATCGATGCCCGGGTGGTCCGGGTCGCCCGGCACCTCTCCCGCCAGGTCGAACTCGGCGAGCTGGGCTGGGCCCCCCAGCTGCGGGAACTGCTCAGCTACCAGAAGACCGAGGCCGTCCTCGGCACCAAGGCCGCGCTCGCGAACCTGGTCGGCATCGCTCCTGTGGAGGATCGCGACGCCGTCGCCGCCGCCGTCATCAAGGCTGTCGGCGTCAAGGAGGTCGCGCCCCTCACCCTCGGCAAGCAGCTTTCCGCCTCGGCCGTCCGGCAGCCTCCGGGCAGCACCGGCTCCGCGCACCGGGGCCGCTCGCGATGAGCGCCCACCGCCACGTCCAGGCCCCCGCCACTACGCCGGAGGACGACGCCGACCTCGCGCGATGGGACGACGACGGCGCCCCGCCCGCGCAGCCCCGTTCCTCCCCGGCCGCGTGGCTGCGCGTGGGAGCCGAACTCGGCGATCGGCTGGTCGCCCTCTCCGGCCGCCAGGACCTCCTCGTCACCTGCCGCCCCGGCACGCGCAGCGGCGCACCGGCCGCCTACTTCCCGACTCTGGGCGAGGTCGAGTTCGACGCCGGCCTGTTCGCCCCGCTTAAGCCCCACGAGATCCATCCGCGGATCGTGGGCGACGAGGAGCGGTATCCCGCCGCCTGGGGAGTGTTCGTCCACGAGGCCGCGCACGCGGCCCACTCCGTCTGGACGGCGCCTGCTGGAGCGAACCCCCGTGTCGTCGAGGCCGCGCTCCTGCTGGAGGAGAGCCGTGTCGAAGGCGCGCACCTGATCACGCGGCCCACGGACCGCACGTACCTGCGCACCAGTGCCCGAACCCTGGTCATGCCCGACATCGCCCACCCCACCTTCCAGGGCATCGAGCACGCCGCCGCTGTGGCGGCCCTGGTCCTCGGCCGCCGTGATGTCGGCATCCTGGATGCCGGCGAGACCCGGGCCGTCGCCGATCTGTGCGAAAAGGTGCTGGGCGCAGACCTGCTGGCCACGCTCACGAGTATCTGGACCGCAGCTCACCAGTGCGGCGACCACGACGCCACGACCATGCTCTCGCACGCTCAAGAATGGTGCGACGCTCTGGACACGGCGGCCCCCGCCCTGCCCGTGCCGGAGAACCTCACCGATCTGCTGTCCGGCGCCGTGGGGGTCGTCATGGACAGTACGGCAGCCACCGACGCCGCCGACCTCGCGGCACAGGCCGCAGCGGCCAACGCCATGGCCGCCCGGTCCAAGGCGCAGGCTCAGGACCGCGCCCAGCGGGCCGGCCAGCGGCGCAAAGCCGCCGCCACCGCCAAGTCGGTCTTCAACCCCCGTGGCACCACCGTCGCCCCCGACGGCACACCGGCGCCTCGCAACAACCCGGTCACCGGCACCCGCAGGCCCACCGCCGCCGAGCAGAGTGCCGCCGCACGCCTGAGCCGCGCCCTGCGTGCCGCCGCCTACCGCGAGCGGACCGAGGAACGGACCACCAGCCCCACCCCGCCCGGCCGCCTCAACATGCGAGCGGCCCTCGCCCGCGACGCTCAATGCGCGGCCGGATCGGTCCCCACCGCGGAACCGTTCACCCACACCCGCCGCCGGAACTCCCCCACCCCACCGCTGCGCGTGGGTATCGCCGTCGACGTCTCCGGCTCCATGCGTGCCGCCTGCGCGCCCGTCGCGTCCGCTGCCTGGATCGTGGCACGCGCAGCAGCTCTGACCGACCCCGACTCCCGTACCGCCACCATCGCCTATGACAGGCACCTGACCGCACTGACCCGACCCAGCCACCGAGCACCAGAGCGCGTGACGACGTTCGACGCCACAGGCGGCCACCACAACCTCGGCGACGCCATCGACGCACTCGACCACGGCCTCGAACTCAGCCGCCCCGGCGCCGGCCGCCTCCTCGTGATCGTCACCGACGCCCACTACGGCAGCGACGAAACCGCTCAAGCCGTCACCCGCGTCAAGCGGCTCACGACCGCCGGCTGCGCCGTACTCCAGCTCACCCTCACCGCAGAGTCCCGCCACTTGCCGGGGACCACCTTGCTGCACCTGCCCCGGCCCTCCAGCGCTCCCGCCGCCATCGCCACGGCGGCCACAGACGCCATCCGCAGGACGCGCTGAGACGACGCAGAAGGCGGAAGCGTCCCCGAGACAACCACCAGGCGTTCCGGACCTACTCCGTTCGCCGCATGAATCGCGCATCTGATGCACGGCCCTGCGCAACGACGCAGGCCATCACCCCAACCGCCAACGAGAGGCACCTGATTTGAAGACCCAGACCAGCAGCCGGACCTCGAACGTAACGCCCATCAAGCGGAACTCGCCGGGGGTGGCCACGTCCTTCGAGGTCGTCCACAACTGTGGACACACCGTCACCCACGATCTGTCGAACCGGTCGGCCGACCGGCGGGCCGGCTTCGCCCGCTGGCTCGCCGGCCGGGACTGCACCGACTGCTGGAAGGCGGCCCGTGACGCCGACACGCAGTCCAAGGAGGAGTGGCGCGCGGCCAAGCGGGCTACGGAGCAGGAGGCTGCCGCCGCGTGGGCGAAGCAGTTCGACATGCCGCAGCTGGAGGGACCGGAGAAGGCTCTGGACTGGGGCGAGCGATCCCGCCACCAGCTGATGACCTCGGCGTACGCCGCCCTGGTCGTCGAGGGTTCCTGGGACGAGGCGGACTGGGCAGAGTTGGAAGAGAAGGCCCGCTCGATCACCCGCGCCGGGTGGTGGATCGACCAGCGTGAAGCCGAGGGCTCTGACCTGCTCGAACTCCTGGATGCCGCCGGTGAGGGCGACCGCGGGACGGAGAACCCGTTCCGCTGATGTCGGCCAGCACACAGTCGGGCTCGTACGACAGGCAGGCCCTCCTGTGTACAGGCCACCGTCACGTTGCCTCGCCTTCTGGGATCGGCTCCATCACCTGCCCGAGGCGGGTTCGCACGACCCTCATGCGCGGCGGCGGGGGCGGCTTCGGCCAGCCTTCCTCACGGGCCTTCTCTACGTGGCTCGAAATCCAGCCACGCCAGATGTAGACCGGATCGTTCTTCCCGAGATGCCAATAGCGGTCAAGGAACCAGTCCCTGCGCGCCTCGTCGTCCAACTCCGACTTGACCCCCTCGACGCGAGCCATGACCTCGTCGAATTCGCGCTCGATTCTCTCCCGCATCCACCACAGGCCCTTGTCTCCGTATGGCCAGGTGCTGGCTTCCACCCTGTAGCGCTGATACGTCAGCTCAGCAACCCACGCCAACAGTCCCTTTGCGCTCTTGCCCTGGTTGCACGGCTCACAGGCCGGGACCAGATTGGACCAGTGGTCCCGGCCCCCGTGTTTCACAGGAATGACGTGGTCGATCTCCTGTGATTCTGCGACATCGCAGTAGACGCAGCGCCCCATGTTGGTGAACAGCACCATCAGCCTGATCCACATGTCCTGCTTCTTGCGGCCCAATGCGCCCTCCCCGCGCTCGGGAGGAACTTAGCGGGCACCACTGACAACGGGCGGCGGACTGGTGCAAGGTCGACCGCGTCAGCGAGTTACAGGCGCCCCGGTCGCCTACCACCGGATCGGCCGATGCGTTCAGGTTCGGCGCCGATCCGTTCGTTCGCGGCGCAACATAGCCGACGATCGCCGGTTAGCCAAACCGGCGATCCTCCGGACCATTGTTCCTCCCACCGCATCCGCCCCGCGTGGAAGGAATCGCATGTCCCAGCTCCCGCCCAACCCCGTGGTCGCGCTCACTCCCGACCCGCTCACTCCCGACCGGGACGTCACCCATGCCCACTTCCAGGCCGGTGACACGGTCGTCGTCCTGAAGGGCGTAGCCGGTGGCGAGCTGTGGGGCGACGCGATGCGCGTGGTCGCACCGTCCTGGCATCTGCCGACCGACGAGGACGGCTGGCGCCTGCGTGACGCGACCGGCGGGCAACAGTCCTACGTGACTGCCCACCCCCGCTACCTCGTGCATCTCTCGCGCCGCTGCCCGGACTGCCTGATCCACCTGCGTGCCATGGAGGACGCCCTCCTGCCGAAGTACCCCGGCGACGACGCCCTGATCGACTGCGGCTGGTACACCACCACCGCCGTGGGCCAGCTCGTGCACGCCGCCGACGTCCGGGCCGGCCGGTGATCCCGCGTCTGCACGAGCGGACCCCTACTCCGTACGGTCCGCTCTCCAAGGCACTCGGGCGCCCGGTCTCACCCCACGAGAGCCTGCCCGAGCACACGGTCGTCGCTCACTGGCCGGGACTGGACGGCCACACGTCCGGTGACGAGCAGAAGACCTGGACCACCATCCAGTGGGCCGCGCATCTCGAAGACCCATACCTGGAGCACTTGTTCAGCGCCAGTCCGGACGACGACCGGCGGGCGATCCTCCACCTCGATGTCCGGCTCCATCCCGACGACCGGGATCTGACCGGCCCCGAGTGGGCCGAGGTCGCCCACCGACTCGCCCGCGCCGCGGGCATCGAGATCCCGGGCAAGGGACACGGCTGCCGGTGGATCGCCGTCCACGCCCAGCCCCGGCGCCTGGACCTCATCGCCAACCTGATCCACCTCGACGGTGCATGGCACGCCCCGCCCGCCGATGTCCTGCGGCGGCTCGCGGCAGAAGCTCGCCGCATCGAACAGGACCTGCAGCTGATTCCGGTACCGGCCGCAGCGTCCGCGCGGGCCGACTCCCAGCTCGCGCAGACGGCGTCGGCTCAGCTCGCGAGCGTGCTCGCGCAGCTCGCCGACGAGCAGGCCGGCGTCCTGGCGGTGGTCCGCAAACTCGTCGAGCACGTCGCGTACCTGATCGCCTCCCCGCCCGGCAGCGACACCGCGCACCGCCTGGAGCTGATTGCCCGCCGCCTGCACACCATCCAGCAGGACCTGGACGTTACCGCCGACCACCTGGTCCAGCCCCGGGCCGCCACCTTCCCCTGCACCGTCCAGCGCCCCGTCCACCGAACCTTGTAGGAGAAACGTCTTTCTGCCCCTTGCCGCCCGCTTCCTGGACATCCGCCGCGATCCGCCGACGAAGTCCTCGCGCGTGGCGGTGACCCCGAAGCGCACAGCCTCCTCCAGCGCGCCGGGTTCGTTGCCGTCGTCCGTCTCCACGAGACTTACCACCCTGCCCCCACCGGCCTGGCCGAGCCAGACGAGAACCGCCTCGCCAACGACGCCGTCGCACGGCTTCGCGCCGCCGGGTACCACGTCGACTGTCACGAGGACTTCGACTCCGAATCCCGTCCGGCCAGTTACCTGCCGCTGGGCGCCTCCGTCACTCACCTCGCCCAGAGAATCCGCGAAGCCACCACCACCGACGAAGTGGCCGATGCTCTGACCGAACTGACCGCCGCTCACGACGGCATCGTGACCGCTCTGGGTGAAGTGCTGGTTGCCACCGCCGACTTCCATGACGGGCTCGGCCAGGCGTCCGACCCGTACACCACCCGGCGGCTGCGCTACCTCGCCGACGAGCACCTCCGCGTCCTCCGCAGCGACCTCACCCACACCCGCGACGCGCTCGCCGACCGGCACGCCCCTCACCCCGGCCGCAGCACCTGCACCGAAGAGGTCCCCGCCACCGAACGCGAACGCTCCGCCGTGTGCGCCTGCCCGCCCCCGCCGCGCACGCTTCCGGCGCCGCCACCCCCGGTCGCCGCCGGCCTGCGCCGCTGACCCTCACCTCGCCCAAGGACACCATGCACGACCACGACACCTCCGAGCGCCTCGCCTCGTACGCCGACGTCCTCGCCGGAGAACTCCCCGACACCTGGACCAGCTCCTACGTCCCGCCGGACGCCAAGGACGATCTCGCCGAACTCGCTGATCGCATCTGGGACCTGGACCTGGTCGCCGCCTCCCTCACCGAGCATCCTCTGCGGCAGGCAGCCGTCCTGAGCCGCCCGGACGGCGCCCAGCTCGTCCTCCTTGAGCGGCATGACGAGCGCGACGGCTTCCTCGTCGCCGCCGTCGCCCCGCGCGCCCTGCCCGACGAGGCGTACCGCGCCGTCCCCGAGCCCAACGGCATCGCCCTGGCGGACGACCCGTTCCTGGGTGCCGAGCAGGTCGCCGGCGACCTCCTTGTCCGTTACGACAGCGCCCTCGCCCAGGTCCGGGATAACGCCCTGGGCGGCATCCAGCCCTCCCGGCCGGACCGTCTCGTCCTGACCTGGCAGCCGGACGGCAGCGTCGCCACCGCCCCTATCGGCGACCGGGCTGGTGCCGCCCTGGAAGCGAACGGCTTCATCCAGGACCCGCGCAGCGGTATCTACCGCCTCGGCGCGGACGACACCCAGGCGCAGGCCCGTGCCCTGCGCGCGATCGGACCGCAGCTCGAAGCGCTCGGCATCGGCACGGCGCTCCAGCATCCGGCAGGCCGGACCGTGCCCACCTCGGCCCCGGCGTCCGTGCCCCCGGTTACGGCCGGCACCCGAGCCCCGGCCGTCCGGGCTCGATGAGCCCGAAGGCACCAGCCCGCTGCACCCCGTAAGACCGTTCAGGCGGCCCCGGCCTCGGCTGGGGCCGCCTGCCCCGCCCCGCTCGACCTCCGGAGAAACCCGTAGCACCCCGTACACCCACACCGATCACCGCCCTGCTCAAGCCCCGTCTCCCGACGGCCCTGTTCCGCCGCTACCTGCGCGCCTGCATCCCAACCGGCCCCGACCAGGTCTCCCCGCTGGCCGGCGCCCGCCCGGAGGCGGTCCTCGCCGAGACCCAGCGCGTACACCACCAGCACCACTGACCGCCCACCGACCCGGAGGAGCATGTCCCACCCCGCCCCCCACCCCGTGCGACTGGCCGACGAGATCGCCCGGATGCTCGGCCTGCTGACCGACCACCTCGCCCAGCTCCCTCCCCACGAAGCGGTGCAGGTCATCGCTCACGTACTCGACCCGGAGGACGGCCTGCTCGACGGCGTCACCGGCCTCGTGTCCGTCAGCAGCACGTTCGCGAAGGCGCAGGCCGAGCGGGGCGTGCTGCCAGCCGAGGTGTGGCTCGCTCTCGGCCGGGCCGCCAACGACCTCGACGCCATCGGAGGTGACCTGGACGAGCACCGTGCCACCCTCCGGCGGGTCGGTGCCCAGCCCGCCGCAACAGCGGCGAAGCCGCCGGTGCCCGCCCCGCTCGTCATCCGGCGGCACCGATGAAGAGGACGTGGCAGGGCTGGGGGCCGGGCGAGCAGACCGAGCAGCACTACCTCGTCCATCCCCGCGGCCTCGCCGGCGGCGGCGACGTCCGCCACATCTCCGAGTTCCTGCGGGCCTCAGGATGGCGGGACCACTCCAAGTCCGGCGGTCCCCTGGCCATGGAGAGCCCGGACCGCACGGTCCGCATCTCTTACGACCCCTACGTCCTGCCCGGCGGATGGACCGTCCACGGCGCTGCGAGCGCTCACGGCGACGAGTGGTCGGCGCACCTGGGCCGGCAGACCCCGGTGGAGATCGTCGCTGGCCTCACCGACGCCCTCACCCGGCCGCGCTCCGCGCACGCCCCCAACGTCTGGGCGCCGCTGCAGGAGCAGAACTGGCACACGCGGTTCGAGGGCGAGCACTACACCGCGACCAGCCCCGACGGCACTGCGTGGATGCAGTATCACCAGGGCCCCGGAGGCGAGGCGATGTGGTGGACCGGGGCGAAGGACAGCCAGGGCAACGGCTGGACCGCGAACTTCTCGCCGAGCACGCCGATGCACCTGGTGCAAGCCTTCTCGGCCGAACTCGCCAACCCCGACCCCGTGATGCGTCCGCGCGGACGCGTTCCGCTGAGCGCGCAGATCCGCACCTGGTCGGTCTCCGTCAAGCCCTCCCAGCTCAGCGCGTGGCAGCAGGCCCGGATCACGGCCGCCCGCGCCGCCACCTGGGCCCGTAACAGCGCCCGCACGTCCCGGCCGCGCGCCACCGCCCGCCCTTACACCCCCGCCGGCGGCGCCCGGACCCACCGCTGACCCCGACACCTACCGTCCCGAGGACCCCATGCCCCCGCTCACCCCGGACACCGTCCGCACCGCGACCGAAACCCTCTCCCGCCTCACCGACTACCTCCGCGAGAACCCCGATTCGGAAGAGGCGTTCGCCCTCGCCGAGCCCCTCCTGGATGAGTACACCGGCCTGCCCGTCCAGTTCGCCGACACCCTGCGCGCTCTCGCCCGCGCCCTCCAGAACCACCCGGACGCCCCGCGCACCCTGGCCGGCGACCTGCTGATCAACGAGCTGCGCACCGCCGCATGGGAGCAGGCCGACCAGCACTCCCTCCACGGCGTACTCGACGGCCTCCGTGAGCTGTACGGCAGTGCCGCCGAGGGCGGGCAGGGGTGCGGCCGGTGCCGCTGAGCGAACGGCAGCTCGCCGCGTTCGCCGATCAGCACCTGGCATATCCCGTTCGACACCAGCCCGCAGCCGCTGACCACCGCCTTCGACACAAGGAAACACCCTGACCACACCGTCCACCACCTTCCCGTCCGACCGGCACGCCCTCCTGCTGCGGCGGCTGGAGGTGTTCCTGGCCGAGAGCGAGGCGATCCTCGCCGCCTGGGACGCCTACTCCGACGAGCACACCGACGCCGACGGCTGGCCGTACGACGAGGTGTCGTACGGCTGGCGCATGGTCCAGCGGGACTCCGAGACCTGGAGAGCGTTCCAGGAGGTCCGCCCCGCGGCCCGCGAGCTGCTCGCCACGGCCGCCGTCCAGCTCCAGCACATCAACGCCGGAGACATCGAGCCCCGCTGGGCGTGGCAGCTCGCCGAGCTCGCCCGCGCCATGGAGAAGCTGGAGACGCTCCGGCGCGGACATGCCGAAGTCCGCGAAGCCCGGAAGGACTTGCCACCGGTGTCGCAGGAGGAGTTCGTCGACTCTCTTGCCGAGCGCAACGAGGAGGCATGGGACTCCCTGGACACCTGGGCCACCCAGGGCCGGGCCCTCCTCGACATCCACGCCGTCGCCCTCAAGGCACCGACTCGGATCCTGGGTGCCGTACCGGCGCCGGCGGCGTCGCCGGTACGGCGCCCGGCGGGGAGGCGCGGGTGAGCGTCAAGGTCGAGCAGGCGCTCATCTCGCCCCGCTACCTCGCCGGCCCCGGTGACCCGGCCTGGGTCACCGCCGCCCTTCACGCCGGCGCCGGGTGGAGCCACGGCCACGACCCGCTCATGCCCCGGGTCATCCTGACCAGCCCCGACCAGAAGTCGATGCTCCGCCTCGAGCCCCATCCGAACGAGCCGTGGTGGCACCTTTCGCATCGCGACGGCCGCACCGGATCGGTCTGGAACGCCTCCTTCGACGGCGGGACGCCCGTCGAGCTGATCGCCTCGGTCACCGACGCGCTCACCGACCCCGGCTACAACGCGCGGGCGATTTCCGCCCCCTACCAGCCGCTGTGGGACGCCGGATGGAACTCCATTCGCAACGGGGAGTTCCGCTCGCCGGACGGCCGTGTGAGGGGCGAGCGCTTCAATCTCTCCGGCAGCCGCAACTGGCGTATCACGGCCAGCCTCGACGAGGACGACCCCGTGTGGAAAGCCTGGTTCAGCAGCGGCACGCCCCTAGTCCTCGTGGCCGCGTTCATGCAGGCACTCGCCGATCCGGAGCCGGTACGCCGCTCCCACGAGCAGACCGTCGGCCTCTCCCGCCGAAGGATCACCCTGCACTGGCAGGAGTGGCCGGCCGAGAGCGTCGCCCGCACGCTGCCGGAGCGGATCGAGCGCCTCGCCGCCCGCCGCGTCAGCCCGCCACCACCCGCGCCTCCCACCCCGCCGCCGGCGCCCCGCCGCGCCCGCTGACGCTCCTCGCCCCACCAAGGGTCCGCACCGTTCAAGGAACCACCGCTTGCGCTCCGCTCCCTCCTCCAGTTCCGACGGCTACGACATAGCCCTGAAGGTCCTCCTCGGCGCCTTCGCCGTCGGCCTTCCCCTCGCCTCCGTCGCCTGGCTCGGCGGCAACCTCGCCGCCTGGGCCACCGGCACCGGCACCTGGGCGCCCTACCGGCCGGCCGATGCTCTCCTGCGCCCCGAACAGCTGTGGCCGCAGGCCGGAGAAACGTCTCTGCTCCTGACCACCCGCGTCATCCCCGTGCTGGTGACGTTGCTGCTCGCCGCCACTGGCGGAGCCGTGTGGCTGCGGTACAAGAACCGAGGTGGTGGCCGGAAGAAGAAGGTCGACGGGATGGCCAAGGCCCGCGACATCGAACCGCTGCTCGCCAAGGCCATCGAGTCCAAGGCGCGCTCACTGCGGCCGAGCCTGAAGAACACCAAGCACATCGAGCCGCGCGACGCCGGCGTCCTCCTCGGCAACCTCGCCGGGACCCGTCACGAGGTCCGCATGGGCTTCGAGGATGTCGCCGTCGCGATCATGGCCCCGCGCTCCGGTAAGACCACCAGCCTGGCGATCCCCTCCATCCTCGCCGCGCCCGGACCGGTCCTGCTGACCTCGAACAAGGCGGCCGGCGACGCCTACACCGCGTGCCTCGACGCGCGCGCCGCCGTGGGACGGGTGTGGTCGATGGACCCGCAGCAGATCGCCCACGCCGAGCGGACCATGTGGTGGAACCCGCTCGCCGACGCCAAGACCCTCGACGGCGCCGGCCGGCTCGCCGGGCACTTCCTCGCCGCGAGCGTCGATGCCTCCCAGCAGGGCGACTTCTGGTCGAAGGCCGGCAGCAACATCCTGTCCCAGTTGCTCCTGGCCGCAGCCCTGGACGGGCGGCCGATCACCGACATCATGCAGTGGCTGGCCTTCCCGGCCGACCGTACCCCGCTCGACATCCTCCGCGATCACGGCTTCGCCGCGGTCGCAGCCCAGCTCAAAGGCACCGTCGAGGGGCCGCCCGAGACGCGCGACGGCATCTACGAGACCGCCCGCCAGTACGCCTCCGCCCTCCTCAACAGCGAGATCGCCGCCTGGGTCACCCCGCAGAAGAACGTCCCCGAGTTCCGGCCGGCCGACTTCGTGACCTCCACGGACACCCTGTTCCTGCTGTCGAAGGACGGCGGAGGCGGCGCGAGCGCGCTGATCGCGGCGTGCGCGGACTCCGTGATGCGTGCGGCGACCGCCCAGGCCGAGCGCGCCGGCGGACGACTCGACCCGCCGATGCTCGCGATCCTCGACGAGGCCGCCAACGTGTGCAAGATCAGCGACCTGCCCGACCTGTACTCCCACCTCGGCTCCCGCGGCATCATCCCGATCACCATCCTGCAGAGCTACCGCCAGGGCCAGAAAGTCTGGGGCGACGCCGGCATGGACGCCATGTGGTCCGCGGCCACGGTGAAGGTGATCGGCTCCGGCATCGACGACCCGGACTTCGCCGACAAGCTCTCGCGGATGGTCGGCGACCACGACGTGGAGACCACCTCCACCTCGGTCTCCGAGGCCGGCAAGTCGACCTCGATCAGCATGCGGCAGGAGCGGATCCTGCCCGCCGACGCCATCCGCGCCCTGCCCAAGGGCAGCGCGTTGTGCCTGGCCACCGGCATGCGCGTCGCCATGCTCGACCTGCGCCCCTGGTACGCCGAGCCCGGTGCCGAAGAGCTCGCCGCCGCCTCCGCCCGCGCCTCACAGGCCATCACCGCCCGCGCCGTCGCCAAACAGCGACCGCCCAGGGGCGACTTCGAGCAGGCCGCGTAACGGCCCTCTTCCCGCGCGACCCGCGCGTACGCGCCGGTGACGCCCCTGCCCGCGCTCGCGGCACAGCCCAATGAGCCCGTGTCCGCTGAACTCCGAGGAACACCCCATGCACCTCTTTCACCTGTTCGCTCACCAGGCCGCCGAACGCCTCCCCGGCACCTGGGCGGCGCAGCCGCGGTCCTACGACCGTCGTCTCGACCAGTCCATGGACACCGGCCGCATCTGGACCCCCTGGGACGACCGCCCGGGTCTCGCGCCCCGCCTGCGCGCAGCGCTCCTTCTGGGGGCCGACGGTCTGCTGCTCTACCTCGTCGAGCACCGCCAAGACCGCGCTCTGGTCTGCCCGGTCGTGCCGCTCGATCTGCACGAGGACATCACCGACCACCTCCCCGCGCCGCCGTCCGTCGCCGTCCCGCTCGATCCGGTCCGCGCCGCCTGGCAGATCACCGACCGCGTCCTTCCCCACTACACCGCCGCCGTGGCCGACGCCCGCGAGGCCGCCGCCTACCTGGCCGCCCGCCGCGCCCACAGCCCTGCACCGCTCCCGGCCCCGCTCCCGTCGCCGCCGGCACGCACCCGCTGAAGCCGGCCCTCGCCGCCCAGGCCAGAAAGCCCTTCCGATGACCCCAAACCTGCCCCAGGCACCGCACTTCACCGTCTGCCTGCGGACGCTGTCCCTCGCGACCGTGTACACGCGGTGCCTCGACGCGCTCAACGACCCCACCCTCGGCACGCCGGAGGCGACCGAACGGATCAACCGCCTGCGCACCACGATCGAATCGCTCGTCGAGACGACCGCCGAAGTACGTGCGTCCCACCAAGACCTGCCGATGTCCCTCATCGACCACACCGACCGCACCGTCCGCTCCAGGCTCGCGCAGCTCCAGGTCGTCACCCGGGCTGCGGTCGACGCGCTCACCAGGGCCGTCGAGGAGTTCGACCCCGCCTCGTTCGCTTCGGTCGACGTCAGGCAGGCCAGCGTGGATGAAGCCCGGTACTTGCTCGCCACCTCCGCCACCGACCTCGTCGCCGTCGCCGAGCAGGTCGCCGCCGAGATGCACCGGTACAGCAGCGCCTACTCGATAGCGGAGGTCGGCGCCCACGTCGCTCTCACAGCCGAGCACCACCAGGTCTTGCGGCTCGTCGCCGCAGGAGCGGTTGCGGTCGACGAGGACGGCCACACCTGGGTCGGCCTGAACAAGGACTCCGTCGATCCGGGCGTCCTCCTCCATCTTGAACGACTGGGCCTGATCACCGAGGAACCGTCCGTCTCCTGGGCCGCCGAGATCCGCGTCGCGTCCACCCCGATGGGCCGGCTGGTCCTCGCGGCAACGATGAGCCGGCCCGAGCCTTGCGAGGCTGAAGGCAAGTTGGCGCCCGCGCCGGCGGCATCGGCGCCACGCCGGCCCGGCCAGACTGCCGGAAGGACGGGCCGGTGAACGACGTGATCGGAATCCCGGCGCCTCCTGCGGACAGTGGTGCCCCACCGCGAGCATCCACGTCTCAAGACCGTCGTACCGACCGCTACAACTGGGAGCTGGCCCGCGGGTCGATCACCGCGTTCGGAGAGGCCAAGCCGCTGTCCGCATGGGCCCAGGACCCGCGATGCGCGGTCAACCGCGAGGCACTGCGGACACGGCTCGCCCTGGGGTGGCTGCCCGAGGACGCCATCACGCGCGAGCGCCACGACAAGCCCGTCCTGGAATTCACCTACCAAGGACGGACTCTGACGCTCCGCGGCTGGGCGGAGCAGTCGGGCATCAAGTACGCGACCCTTCACCAGCGCCTCACGAAGGGGGGCATGACGTTCGAGGAGGCCCTTCTCAAGGGCTCTGACGGCCCCCACTTCACCCTGCCCGTCACGGCGTTCGGCGAGACGAAGCCCCTGACCCACTGGGCCGTCGACCCGCGTGCCGGTTGCTCCGTCATCACGATGCGGCGCCGTATCGCCGCGGGGTGGGATCCCGAGCAGGCCATTACCGAGGAGCCGCAGAACCGGTCGACATTGGGCAGCGGCGTGCCTCACCGCGCTTTCGGGCTCAGCATGGGGCTGGAGGACTGGGCCCGGCATACGCAGATCCCCGCCGGCACGCTGCGCCACGTCATGGGCTCCTACGACATCCCGCTGGAGCCCGCCCTCAACGCCCTGGGCTGGAGCCCGCGCGCCGAGTCCGGCACGGTGCACGACCTGGTCGCGATACCAGCTGAGCAGCTCCGTCCAGGGGACCGGATCGTCGGCGTCTCGACGGACGAGGGCCCCGAGCCTGTCCTCACCGTCCGCAGGCCCTACCCGCCGCCAGGCCCGCCGTACACCTCCACTGCGCCGCTGGCCTCACCCGCGCCGACTCCCCCGGCGCCGCCTCCCATCCCTCGCGCCCGCACCCGGCGCTGACCGAGGCATCCGAACAAGGAGACCGTCCTGCCCAACATCCCTCATGCACTCGCCCTCTACGACATGGCCGGCCGGCTCGACCGCCTCCGGTTCCAGCTGCGGACCCTGCCGCCGGCACCTTCGATCCCGTCCGTGGACAGCGTCTCCGCCCGCGTCGAGGACCTGATCGGCATCACCACAGCCGTGAGCGCCGAGATCAGGCACTGCTTGTCCGACCTGATGTCCGGAGAGTCGACGAAGGCGGCGCTCAAGGCGTACAGCAACGCCGTCGCCCCGCTGGGCGAGGCGCTGACAGAGCTCGGCCGTATGCACGCGGAGATCGCGCACTACAACTTCACCACCCACCCCGCGCACCGGGGCAGCCCGCCGAACCTGGAGCTTCCGCGCCAGGAGGTCAACAAGACGGTGTCCGGGTGCTGCGAGGCGGCTGACGAGATCCTCGACGTAGCGGCCATCGAACTCCGGGATGCTGCCGTCAAGTTGATGCCCTCGCCCTCTCGTCTCCAGCCGGGAACTCCCGGCCGCGCTCTCCGGGCCGGCTCCGCCCTGCCCTCCCTTCCCCCCCGCGCCTCCCGCCGTCACGCCGTCACGCCCCACGCGGCGAAGAGCCGCTGACGCGTCTGCACCCTTCGCGACGCTCCCCTTTCACCCCGCCTAAGGAATTCACATTTCACATTCCCCCTCCCCTCAGTATCGCGCCCTTCCCCTCGGAGCCGGAGTGCAGTCCAGCGCACTCCTCGCACTCTCGGCAGAAGGAATTCTCCCCAAGATCGACTATGCGATCTTCGCCGACACAGGATGGGAACAAGAAGCCGTCTACCGCCATCTCGACCGCCTCGAACGCGAGATAGCAGAACCTGCCGGAATACCGATCCTCCGGGTTTCCTCGGGAAATATTCGCGATGACGCACTGAACCCGGACCACCGCTTCGCCTCCATGCCCCTCTACATCTTGAACAAGGACGGCCGCCCTGGGATGACGAGGCGCCAGTACACCGGGGAATATAAGGTAAAGCCGATCAAAAGGAAGATCCGCGAAATTCTCGGCTACCCCTATCCGGCCCCGGTTCCTAAGGGGGTCTTCGTCGAGCAGTGGATCGGCATATCCACCGACGAGTTCCATCACGCCAAGGATGCCGACGTGAAGTACATGCAAAACCGGCATCCACTGATCGACATGGGCTGGTCGCGTTCCGACTGCGTCCGTCATCTCGCCTCCCTCGGCCTGGCCGACACCCCGAAATCTTCGCGCCTCGGCTGCCCTTATCACGGAAATTCCCAGTGGCGAAAAATTCGCGACACCTCGCCCTCGGAGTGGGAGGACGTCGTCGAGTTCGACGCGGCCATCCGCAAGGGCAACGCCCGCGCCAACGCCACCGGGAACACCCTGCTGGGCGAGGCGTTCCTGCACCGCTCGCGCGTCCCGCTCGGCGAGGCGCCGATCGATCACGTCACCAGAGCCGAGCGCGCCGCCCTCGACGACGCCGAAGCCGCCGAGCTGGGCGTGGTGAACGGCTGCTCCCCCTGGAGCTGTCGCGGCGACGCCGAGCAGGATGACTTCGGTCTCGCGTCGTGATCCCGCCGAAGGGGCTCGTGCTCGACCTGTTCGCCGGGCCCGGTGGCTGGAGCGTCCCCCTGCACCGCTTCGGGATCCGCGACGTCGGGCTGGAATGGGACGAGTGGGCCTGCAAGACGAGGGCGGCGGCCGGCCTGCTGACGATACGCACCGATGTGGCGATGTACCCGCCATGGATCTTCGCCGGCAGGGTCCGGGGGTTCATCGCTTCGCCGCCGTGCCAGGCATGGTCCATGGCGGGCAAGCGCCTCGGCGTGGTGGACCAGCCACTCGTCCACCAGGCGGTCGCCGATCTCGCCGCCGGCCTCGACACCCGCACCAAGCTCCTGGCCGCCTGTCGCGACGAACGCTCCCTGCTCGCGGCCGAGCCGATGCGCTACCTCCACGCCCTGAACACGGTGGGCGAGCCGGAGTGGGTGGCCATGGAAGAGGTTCCTGACGTGCTGCCGCTGTGGAAGCAGTACGCGCAGATTCTGAGGTCCTGGGGCTTCTTCGTGTGGTGCGGCATCCTCAACTCCGCGGACTACGGGGTGCCGCAGACCCGGCGGCGGGCGATCCTGCTCGCCTCCCGCGTCCGTACCGCCGAACCCCCGACGCCGACCCACGCCCAGGTCGCCGAACCCGAGAGCCTCTTCGGGCCGGGCCGCGCCCGCTGGGTGTCCATGGCCGAGGCCCTCGGCTGGGGAGCGACCGACCGCCCCGTCCCGACCGTCTGCGCCGGCGGCGGGCCGGGCGGCGGACCCGAGCCGTTCCCGTCAGGTTCCCGCAAGACCCTCAGCGACGCGCGGGAGCGCGGCACCTGGATGCCGCATCCGGACGGAGTGATGCTGAACTCCCGCCGCGAAGGCGCAGGGTGGGTGGCCCGGCACGGCACCCACGAGAACCGTGCCGCCACCGCCCCGGCGCCGACGTTCACCGCCGAGGCGCATCGCTGGTCGTGGTCTCTGCGCAGCAACAACCAGGCCAACGCTACCGTCCGGTCCATCGAGGAGCCGGCAGGCACGCTGTTCTTCGGACACCGTGCCAATGAGTGCACCTGGGTCGCCGAACCGGTCCCGACGTCGCCGCAGGACGGGGACGTGCCCGCGGTGCCGGAACCGATCCGAATCACCGCTCGCGAGGCCGGCCTGCTGCAGACCTTCCCCGGCGACTACCCGTGGGCCGGGAACAAAGGCCAGCAGTTCTCGCAGATCGGCAACGCGGTCCCCCCGCGTCTGGCCGCTCACCTCCTCGCCCCGCACCTCGGCGTCACACTCGACCCGACCGACTTCGCCCTGGCCGCTTGATGCCCCACAGCCCCGATCCGGACGAGGACGACCTCGGCACGATCCCGGCGCCGCCGCCGGTGTTCCATGTCGAGCAAGCCCTCCTCGGCGCCCTTCTTCTCGATCCGCAACGTCTCGGCGACGTGACCGGGATCTGCGCCGACTCGTTCTCCACCGCCGCGCACGCCAGCCTGTTCGCCGCGATCAACGCCCTGCCGCCGCCCGACCCGGACGAGCACGCGAAGAACATCACGTGGCTCAACAAGGTGCTCGCCTCGGGCCGGGAGCAGGCACGCGGCTTGACAGCCTCCTACCTGCACACCCTCGTCCAGGTCTGTCCCTGGCCTAGGCACGCGGCGGCCTACGCACGGATGGTCGAGGCCGAATACGCCCGCCGCCGGCTACGCGCCGGGGCCGAGCACCTCCTCCAGACCGCCCACGACGGCGCCCTTCCGGAGCCCGTCCCGGCAGTGCTCGCCGAGGCCGACGCGCTCGCCGCGGTCGTGGACGACATCGCCACACGCTTCCCTCCACGCGCCGGCGCCCTGCCCCGCACGCCTGTGTCCCCGCCGGCCGTCGTGCCCGACCACACCGAGGCGGCGGAGGAGGAGCAGTTGCTGCTCGCGACCGCCACCGCCCGCCCGGCCGACATCGAGTCCGTACGGTGGCTGCTCCCCGAGGACTTCACCCAGCCGCTGCACGCCGGCTTGTGGCAATGCCTCACCACCCTCGACCGCCGCCACGAGCCCGTCGACCCCGTCACCGCCCTATGGGAAGCCCAACAGCGCGGCCTTCTTGAGAACGGTAGCGAACCTGGCGACGTGCTCCGCCTTCTCTCCGAACCGGCCGGCTCCGTCGAGCACTGGGCCGAACGCACCCTGCAGCGCTCCCTCCTGGCCACAGCCGACCACGTCGGCCGCCGCATCGAGGCGTACGCCGACGACCCGGCGAACACACCGTTCCAGCTCGTCGTCGGTGCCCGCCGGTCCCTCGCCGACCTCGGCGCCATCCGCACCCGCTGGCAGCACGCCACCGGACGGATCCTTCCGCAGCGCCCGCGCCCCGCGCCCACCACCCGCGCCGGGCCACCGACCACCACGGCCGCCCGCATCGCACGCGCCACCCGATAGCCCCTGCACACGCCTGTGGCCGGCCCGAAGGCCCGGTCACAGGCACAAAAGACGACACCCCCACGTGACCACCGGCAAGTCCATCGACGCGCACGTCCGCCTCGACATCCACCCCACTCACCCCAGTGCCGTGACCGCCGTCCTGACCGGCTCCCAGGCCCACATCCCCCACGTGGGCCTCGAGGCCGCCGACTGGACCGTCGTGGCCGAGAACACCCTGGTCCTGGTCCGCATCGATCACGAGGAGCCCTACTGGGCCGAAAAGGCGGCCCAGGAACTGGCCGCCGCCGGTGTCAGCGTCGAGATCACCCCGCGGCTCCAAGAGGCCCTGGCCGAAGAATGGACCTGGGCCGACTATCAGATGCCCTGGTGCACCCGCAGCGAGATCCGCGAGGTCTCCGACGCGGCCCAGAAGATCTATGACGACATCCGCCATGGCCAGCTCCTCATTCACGCCCACGCCGAGGACCGCCACACCACCGTCGCCGTCGGCACCTACCTCAGCAGCGGCAAGAGCGTCTACCTCCACGGCCAGAACCATCTGCGGCAGGTCGCCGACACCTTCGACTCGCCAGCCAAGGCCCTGGTGGCCTTCGAGAAGGCCCACGGCGCCGCCATGCGGCCGGGTCCTGCGCCCATGACCGACACCGAGCGCACCGCCGCGCAAGCACGAGCGTCCCTCGCCGTACCCCCTGCGAATGCTGGGCCGCCACGCCCTCAGCCGGAAACGGTTCCCGCGTACGCGGCTGATGCCGGCGACCACGATGCCCTGCTGGAGGCGTTCTTCGACGCCCACAGCGACTGGGAGAAGTGGCGGGCCTGGTCTGACGAGACGACCCACGCCATCCACGGGTCCCAAACCCTGCGCATCGAGCGCGTCCACGAAGCCCACCCCTGCGAGACCGCCTGGACCGTGGCCGCGTACGAGACACCCGTCTCCGACCGCATATGGCACGTCACCGCGACCGGCGCCACCCCGGCGCCTGTGCTCCAGACCCTGCTGCATCACCTCGCCGAGGGTGACGGCTAGGACACAGCCGTCGGCAGCCCGGTCGGCGAGAAGACCGTTACTGCGGCCACCAGGCCCCTCACCGACGCCGGACGGGAGCACACGGTCGACGGACGCTGGATCCGCTGGATCCGCTGGATCCGCTGGACGAACCGGACCGGGGACGCCGGTGTCCAGTTCGACGCCTTCGCCGCCCAAAACGCGAACAGCACCCTGGCGACCTGGACCGTGTGAGCCGGCCCCAACGTCAGCCGTGCCACCTGAGCCGTCCAAGCATCCCCCTACACCCCCGCCCCGCTCCTGGCCAGCCTCGCTGAAGACCTCGCCCACGCCACCGGCACCCGCACGGCGCCAACAGCATCCCGGCGCACGGCACACCCATCACCACGCCGCCCAACCTTCCGCAGATCCCCAACCAACAGTCAGCTAGCCGGAGCCTGTGACGGTCCGCCCCGTACACCGCGACCGAAGGGCAGCCTGCACACGAGGAACACGGTCGATCATCCTCCCGGGACTGCCGCGCCTTCCGCCTCGGCAAGTGCTTCGCTGAGACGACGGCGCACCGGCTTCCCATACCGGAGGTGCAATCCGAGGATCAGCGCCGGCGGCATCGTCCGGTATCTGAACCACCGGGGATGACGCGGCGGCGCGATTCCCTCGGCGTTATTGCACTGAGAGCAAAGGAGGCCGCGGATGAGGCCGGTCTCATGGCAGTGGTCGACCACTGCGTCAGCGTGAAACGAGTGCCCGCACCCGGCGCAACGGCCCGCTTGCCAGGCAACAAGCAGTTCGACGGGGTCCTCGTCGGGCAACGGCACCGCCCTCGGGTACGGCCAGGAGTGGCAGGCAGGTGGCTCGGCGGCCCAAAGCCTACGTTCGATCTGCTGCTCTACCGTCAAATGGACACACCCACCGGACACGTCGCGGAGATACGCGTGCGGGTAGTCCATGGTGTCTTGCCATTCCTCATCGTTGAGGTGGCGGGCACATCCGCCAAGGCCGGGCAGAGGCCATGACTTGCACTGCCGGATCCCGTCGCTCAAGGGCCTGCCGCACCGGGCCTCGTCAGGGTGCAGCCCAGCTGCTCGCCGCTCTAGTCGGATCCGTGCGACCAGAGCGAGATGGCGGGCTCGCTCGGGTGTCATCTTCGGCTCGCGAGGGGGCGGGACCGTAATACGTGAACTCATGCAGGTGACTCCTGGAACGGCGGCAACTGGCGCACATCCATCCCACCACTCCCCACTGACATCGGGTCCGCGGTCACTCACAGATCGTGAAGCAGGGGCCGCAGCCGTCGGCAACCGCCTCCTCCCCTGCAGCTCCTGGACTCGCTCCACACCAGTCTGCCGCCAACCTCCGGTTCACAGGCTCCTGTTAGCTTGCCAGCGTGCTTGACGACATAGCCCCTGATCAGTGGTGCCCGCTGTGTGAAGACTGGGTCTGCTCCTTGGTACGCGGGCGGGTATGTCGCAAGTGCCGACAGCTGCAATGCCGGATGTGGCGGTACAGCCTGACGATCGCCCGATACAACGCCATCCTGCGGTCACAGGACTTCGCGTGTGCACTGTGCGGCGATAACGAAGAAGAAGATGACTTCGGAATTCCGCACGCGAAGACGTCCCACTGGCACATCGATCACGACCACGCATGCTGCGGGCCTGGCTCATCTTGCGGCAAATGCGTGCGAGGGCTGCTATGCCGTAAGTGCAACATGGAATATCTACCGGCCCACGAACGTCTCCCGATGCACATGCGCGACAGCCCGTTGTTCAACACCTACCTCGCCGATCCGCCCGCCCAGCAGTCAGCGGCTCAGGTGATCAAGGGACGGGACAACATGTACCTGCCGGCCTCGCACGCCTTCCTCATGGATAGGAAATTCGCCGGTGGCCTCGACAGTGCGGCCGGGTAGAAGATCAGGTGCTGGCAGCAGGACGGTGGGTGCGAAGGCGAGAACAGTCGCCCTTCCAGGTGATAGGAGCCCGAAATCTAGCCGGGGCACCGCCAAGGGGCTTCCGCGTGATCTACGATGCAACTGCGGCTTGACCACCGCTCCCCGGAGGTGATTCGGCCCTGATCCTCCACGCTCGGGTGAACCGGTCAGCACACGAATCTCCGCGCATCCCACCGGATCTCGTTTCCGTACGTCCTGGGCCGAGACGTGCAGGAGACCCATGAGCGCACTGCACCAAGACCTGTCCCTGCTCCGGCGCCTCTACACGGGCGAGAGCGTCCAACAGGCCCGCCGGGCGATCGATGGACTGCAGGGGGGCAAATCACCGATTCCAGAAGCCGCCTCGCCAGCTCAACAGCACCTTGAGGCCCGCGTACTCCTCGCGCTCCTGAAGTTCCGCGACGTCTACACCCGCTTTCCCCTGGGGATCGCCATGGTTCACCCCGAACCACACGGCATCGCCCTCGCTGTTGAGAGCATGGAGCGGGCATCGGAGATTCTTTTCCACCTGCTGCCGTCATGCGCCTCAGACGAAGAGGTGCAAGGTGTGCCCGGCCTACGCATCACTCGCCGGTATCGGACTGCGATCGAACTGCAGGTACTGGGAGAGCCCGCCCGGCTGCGGCTGTTCGGGCTACCAGCCAGACTCTGGCGCAGTGCCGAGGCGAGCACCCTGGACAAATGGATCAATCCCGACAGGATGCAGTTGTGTTGGCGTTCCTCGTCACGGTCCTGGACTCAGGTGGAGCGGGAGCACCACGCTCAATGGGAAGACGACAACGACCGCTACACCCAGGTCACACAGCGTGGGGCCTGGTTGAGTAGCGGACTGCTCCGCCGCGCTGCCCTCCTGCACACCGTCGCCAATACCTTCCTGATCGACGGCTACCGAGGCGCCGCCTTCGACGTGGCACGGCTGGTGCTGCGCTCGTCGCATGTGCACGAGCAGGGACCAGGGCCGCACAACTTCATCGCCGCCCTGGTGGACCCGGTGTGCGGTCTGCCTCTCCTCCTCAAGAGGTTCCGCGGTGACACGGACGAAAAATACGGCCGCGACCAGCAGTTCGTCCTCGGCGACGTCAGCAACACGGCCGTGCTTGACTTCCGGGCGACGATCGAGCGTCCTCCCAGCCGCCTTGCACCCGAACTCTGGCAGGCCATTCTCCGCCGCGTCCCCCAGACGGGATTCACGAGCAGCCTGTCCCCGGGCGTAATTGCGGGGCTGTGCGGCTTGGGCGCGTCGCAGAGAATGCGCAGCCGCCAGTTGCCGCACAGGCTCCGTGGAAATCCAGGCCGTGATCAGCTGTAGCCCGACCGTGTGAATCTTCCAGCGTGTCCGTTCCAAAGACACGGCCCGATGTATGCCATGTCCGTAGGGTGCGTCGTACGGGCCTAGCGAGGTCCGACGTGCGGTGTGCCCACCCGACGGAGCGCACTGAGACGAGCCAACTCGGCTGGCATCGCATTCTAGTTCAGCTTGTGCACCGCGGAAGACAGCCGTGCATCCTGGGTCGGGACAGGCAGCCGCGGCGGAAAGCCTTTCGTGAAAAGCACCCGTCTGGAACGACGCGCCGAAAAGCTTCAACTGTCCACCGGCGTGACCTGGACCGAAGCACTCAAGCGAGTGAAGTCCCTGCCCCCGGACTCGCGACTGATTCCCGAGGCGTACGCCAGCCAAGCTCTCCTAGAATGCTACGTCCTGTCGGGCCTCGCCTGGCCGATGGTCGAAACCCGTAACCCCTGGGGCATCCGCTCCGTCGATGCTCGAACCGGCAGCCTCACCTTGACGTTCGAGAACGATGTCGCCCAGCTCGTCGACTCGGAATCCATGGCCAAGGAACTGGTCCGCGCCCTCGTCCCCTGCTTCGACGAGCATGGCGAAGTGCGCGGCATTCCGGGTGCCCGCTTCACTACGGACAACGACGGCATTCACATCCGACGGATGGGGCTGTTGGGCTCCCTCACCATTTTAGGCATTCCCACCGAGGACTGGGCCGCCGCTTTGGTCCTGCAACGGTACGAGAATGAAGGTGATGGAAAACGCTTCTGCCACGACAGCCACCCTCACCGATGGCATCGCTGCGAAGCACCCTTCCGGCAACCGACCACCCGAACCACCCTCAGCCGGCACCACTACCGAAAGAAGCCCTCCGCCTGGCTCGCCAGCGGCTTGCTGCGCCGCGCGCCATTGTTCCGAACCATCGGCGTTCCCCTGAGCACCACGGCCTGGACCAATCTCACAGATGACGGCGGCTCGGAATGGATCATCGAGTACATCAATGAGCCCCTGACGGACGCACCGTGCTACCACCAGGGCTTCACAAATCTTTTGACGGACCCGGAATGCGGCCTGCCAATCGTGGGCACACATCTGGACTGCTCCTGCGACCAGCCACCTGAGTCCTATTGGGGCTGCCGCTTCTACGCCCGTAGCACCGCAGGGCAACCAGGCGCACTCCAAGTCCGCTTCTCCCGCCGGTGCGGGGACAGAGCCTCCTTCTACAAGGACAAGCTGGACGACTATGAGGAGCGCCGCGACCTCTATGAGCCCATCCCTAGGCACCTCACACGCGGCAGGGCCTGCATGGGCTGATAGCCACCCCCATAGACCTGCCCACCAGCGGAATTGGGAGCTATTCCCAGGAGCTCCGGGGCCCGCTCCCCCAGCACGGTGGGCAACATAGCGCGGGATCGCCGGTTAGCCAAACCGGCGATCCCGCGCACCATTAGTAATCCACCGCCACGCCCTGCCCGCTCATCGAAAGGCAACTCCCGACGACTACCACCAGCCGTGACGCGCGTGCGGCCGAGAGGCCGGCACACGATCACGCCGCTGCGTAGCTCGCCCGGAACAGATTCTGCGCCCGCTCCACGTCCCTCAGCGTGCGGAGCTGCACCTCCAGATCGCCCGTCCCGTGGTGGCCGAGCCCGGACACGTCCCGGGTGAACCCGGGAACGAGGTCGACGTGCGTCGGGTCGACCTTCAGGTAGACCAGGAGCTTGCTCCGCTGGGGCGGGCACACGCAGGCGAAGTTCCGCAGCCTCTGGTACGCCCGGTACTGCTTGCGCTCCACGCGGTTCACGCCCTCGCCGAGACCGAGCAACGCCTCGTCGACCGCGTTCGCCAGCTCCACCATCGACGCGCCCTGGACATCGGCTGCGGCCCGTGCGACCGCTCGCCGGCGGGCCCGCCGTGGCGCCTGTGCCGCACCGCTCACCGACGCCACGGTCTCAAGGCCGAGCAGGTCGCTGCCGAAGAGTCGGTAGCGGACCAGATCGATCGAGCGCCGGTGCTCGCGTACGGCGTGAACGTCGTAGCGGGTGAAGTCGCCGGCGATGCAGATCAGGCGCGGTCCGCTCCACAGCACCTGGGACGCGGCCGTCACCCCGAGCCGGTCGCGGACCAGGTGCTCGAACTCGGACCGGTGGTCCATCAGCCATGCGAGGTAAAACAAGCCCTGGTTGATGACGCCGGCATCGACGCCCCGCTTGTACTCGACGATGACCGGCGATCCGTTCTCGTCCAGCCCGAGCGAGTCGATCCGGCCGCCGTGGACCGGCCCCGTCCCATACTCGCTCGCCAGGAAACGGACGCCCAGCAACGTCTCCATGTGCGCCTCGACGAGGCCCTGCACATCCGCCTCGACCTCAGCAAGACGCGGCGTGACCTCGGTCACGCCGCTATTCGTCGTGTTCGTGCGGAACAACTTCAGGCCCGACACCTTCCCCTCCTCGGCTCGGAGATCATCAACGCCGGGTGCGGGCAGGATTGTTTCCGCGAGGGTCTTCGGACCTGTGAAGATGGTGTGAGAAGCTACGTCCGGGCCACCGGGGCGCGCTAGCGTCCCACGGTTCCCAGGGATCCACTCATCCCACATACGTCCCACAGGTTCTTGGGACGAGCGCTAGGAAGACTGCATTTTCGCAGGTCAGCCAGTGTAGCTCAGTGGATAGAGCAGGTGTCTTCTCAGAACCCGCTCTACGCACCATCACATGGCCCTAAGACTGCACATGACGCCGTTACTCTTTACCAGCCATTAGGCGCCTCTCCTGGCAAGCACCCACACCCTGGCGAAGGGTAAGAATTTCACGCTCAAGGACGACCCTCGATGACATTCCGGCATAGGCAGCCTTCGGCTGGCCCTGCACCGAGATGCGCCCGCCCCTCCCCGGTGGGACGGCTTTGACTATCCGCCTGCTAGGCAGGTGGTCACGGCGCGGATTCGAAAAGCCCCGATGCGACAGCCCTCATGGCGGCCATCGGAGACCAGTTGCCAAGGCACCGAGGTACCCGACCAGTCGCCACTAACGCCACTACGAAGCGGCGGGGCCGGGGCGCAGCAGGTTTGGATTCTCGCGTCCTCCTGGGATGCGGATGATGACGACGAGGCACGGCTCGGATTCGCCGGGGCGTTGGACGGGTTCGATCCAGATACTGTCAAAGAGGTTGGTGGCGCCTTCGGCGTCGACGGTCTTATCGAGCGCAAGCAAGAGGGCGAAACCAACGTTGGTATTTTGATATTCGGCAGCCTGGGCGACATATTCACGTAGCGCCGTTTCACTGGAGTCACTTTCTTCGATCTTGCACTCGACATTAAATTGCACGGCGCCGAAGGAGACGAGGATGTCGGTTCTTCCGCCTGCCTTGTCAATGACTTCCGAGCTGACGATTCCGAAGAGCGCCGAGAACTGCAACACTTCTCGGTAGTGCTGATGGAATAGAGCTTCGTCTACCTTCTGTTTCTTGCCGTCTTTATCACGTTTGCGGAGATATTCGGTGTACGAGCCACCCATTTTCCGGCCGATGTCGTAGCACAGATACGCGAAACGGATCGTGGTTTCCAAAAGAGCGGTGAACTCGTCGGCGACACCGGCAATCCAGTCGCGGGAGTCTTCCAGCTGTTTGAGGAGTCGGGCTTTGAGACGGCCGTACTTGGGGTCGGCGATGGCCGCAAGGACATCGTCGTGGGTCCGCAGACCAAGCTCCAGGCGGTCGAGGACGTGATCGGAAGTTTGGTTAGCGAACGCGGCGAAGTCGTCCTTGAGTTGGTGAGCCAGCCGCTGCCAGCGTCGCGCTTTTCCCTGATCACCCGCCTGCTGATCGGTGGAGTCTCCCCTGCTCTTGGTGCGGTGAAGAAGGGCGGCGTGGAGTTGCTGGGCTGCAGGATCGTGACGGAGTTCTTCGTCGTGGGCCAGGGCATGGTGAAGAAAGCGCTGCCGGTGCTCGTGCTGGAGGAAGGTGTCCTCGATGACGGGCGCGACCAGAGTCTCCACGACCGCAGCCGCAGGAGTGTCCGTGAGGACGGCGACTGTGTTGTGCGCGGTGTACGCACGGAGCAGTGCGGTGAGGACGCCGTGGCCGCCGGCGTACCAGGGATCGTCGTGTGCCATGTGAGCAGCGGCGCCGTCCAGCATGACAGTGAGTTCAGCCCAAGCGATCAAGTCGTTCTGGCGTGGTCGTGCCCAGGCCGGTACGCGGGTGCGGCAGCGATAGTCCCGGTAAAGGTGGAGGGTGTCGCGGAGAGTAGATGCGGCGGTGTGGACGCGTGTGGGGGCGTCGGGAGCGGATAGACCGAGGACGGCTTCGATGGCGGCGTGGTAGAGCTGGGCGTCCAGGCGGTCGGGGTCGAGGGTGATCAGTTCAGTCAACCGATTCTGCGTTTTGCGCAGTTGTTCAGCCATAGACGCGAAACCGTCTTGCTCCAGAGCGTCGCGCAGGTCGCCGAGGGCGAGTTCGAATGCGGCGTCCCGGCAAGTGTGGTCGAGCATCAGGCAGCGTTCGAGGGCTTCGCGGAGCCCGGCACCGGGGTGGTGTGCGTCGAGGACTCCGAGGAGGCGCGGCAGGCGAGTGGCCATCGCCTCGGGAAGGGCAGCCGGGTCCTCGGTTGCTTCGTCCAGAGCGCCGAGGAGGCGCGCGGCCTTGGTGATGCCGGCCAGGGTGAGCTGGACGAGACAGTCTGCGGCTTCCACTCCGATGAGGGCCGCGGCGAGGTCGTCGCCGGCATCCTGGGCTTGCCGGAGGCGGGCGAGCAACGCGCGGGTCAGTGGAGGGCCGAGTTCACGTGCCAAATCGGGGCGGCTGGCAAGCGCGTCGGTGGCGCTGGCGAAGGCGGCGTGGTTGCTGTTGGTCCGAAGGCCGTTGAGGACGGCGTCGTACAACGACATGCACGCTTCGGCACCGAAGGCGTCGAGGTGCTGAGCGGTCGCCTGGATGAGGTGGTGAAGGAAAGGGCCCTGGGCGAGGTGGTCTGCGGAGGCGAGGACGACGTCGATGCCTCCGAGGTCCTGCACTGTCGGGCCGGCGCGCAGTTGGGGGCGGGAGGCGTGCGCGGACCAAAGGGCTAGGTGTTCGTCGATGACGTGCACGCTGCTTCCACCACCCTCGTCGTTGCTGGATTCCCCTGGTGGCCTGGCCTAGAAGAGCTGGCGTTTGTCGGGACCGGTCACGGTACGGTCCTCGGGGAAGAACTCCCAAACGGCGTCGTCAATCGACGTGATCACAATCTGGATGCCGGGGTCATCAGCCGCAGTGTCGTAGAGGGTCTTGATGGCCTGGCGCGCATTGCCGTGGGAGAGCTCCTCTGCTGTGGGCGCGTCGATGAGCAGCAGGCCGGGGTGGGACATGATGCCGCGTTTGCGGCCGACTTTGATCATGCCGATGATGGCCGCGATGCGCATGCGGAGGCGGTCGGTTGGGCTGAACGCCTTGAAGGGGTGTTTGGCGCCCGTCTTGCGGGCGTTGAGGTTTCCATTCAGGCTCAGGTCGACGCTGGTCAGGTTGGCCACGCCCAAGTCGTGGGCAATGCTGACGATCTCGCCGTTCAGGTCGGCGAACAGGGCCTTGCTGTGGTCAGCGACCACCTTCGACAGCACCTCGGCAGCCGCCTCAAGGATGGCATCGCCATCGTCGGAGCCTTCCTCGGTGTCCGTTGGGCTCGTCGTTGCGGTGACGTAGTCACCGACCACCTCTGGCAGTCCCGTCCCGTTGCCGGTCGCGACTGCCAGAGCGCCGCGCAACTGGTAGACGGCCTCCCTTGCGGATTCAAGGTGTGTGTACCAGCTACCGGATCGTGCCGAGGTAAGGCGGGCGTTCGCCAGGTCGTACGCGGCACGGCTGTTGTCGCGAGCGGTGATGGTCGTCTCGACGGCCTGCCGGGCTGTGTCTTCAGCTGTGCGGGAGGCGTTCACTCGACCCTCCAGCCTGCTGAGCAGTGCGGCCCGCGCATCTGGGTCGTCATGCACCTCCGGCAGAGGGCTCGCACACACTGAGCATCGGTGTTCGCTCTCTTCTGCGGTGCGGCGGGCATCGTCGATTTCGTGATCGCAACGCGGGCAGGATTCCGGGTCAAGGGCTCCCAACAGAGCTCGGGCTGCGCTGCTTTGCTGAGCGCGGCGAACGGCCCTCTCATCCTTCAAGCGCGCCTTGCGGGCCAGGGCGTGGCTTTCTTCAGCCTCCTGGAGAGCCGCCTGGTCGTGCGCGAGCCGGCGTGCGGCGGTGTCGACCTCGGCGAGCAAGCCCGTCACGTCGGGCTGACCTGATTCCAGGGCCGCCACCTTCTCCTCGGCAGCCCTGAGCGCCTGCCTCAGCGGCTCGGTCTGCTGCTCGCGGGCATGGGCATCCTCTCGCGCCCGGCGCTGAACGCGGTTGCTCTCCTGGCTGTCCTTCTTGCGGGCCGTGTTGATCTGGGTCAGTTCGGACGCGTAGGGGACGTCGAGGAAGAGCTGCATCAGCTTCACGGGGAGCTGGTTGAACGCCGTCGGGCCCAGCAGGACACTGGAGTTGCCCGAGTTCAACGCAACGGCATAAAAGTAACTGGCCCAGCCGTGCACCTGCTCTGCGCTGTCGCGGTTGCCGTCGGCGTTTTTCGGAGCGCCAGCCTCGGCCGCCCACAGGGACAGCGGTCGCAGCCCCAAGCGGTCGAGCATGAAGCGGTCGATGAGCTCCTTGACACGGTCAGGTTCCGCGGTGGCCGCCACGCGTACGCCGGCACCAGTCTCCTGGGAGCCCTCGAGGGCTGTGAGGTGCTCGAGGGTGTCGGCGGACAGGAGCCGGCAGCTGGGGCGGTCGGGTTTGTCGAAGGTCAGGCGGATGGAGGCGGCGACGCCAGCGACCTCGATGTCCGCGCGGACGTAGGAGAACCAGCCCACCGTTTCCGGCCGTTTGAAGGCTTCGAAGCCGTCCCCGCGCAGCGCGTAGCTGAGCGCCCAAAGAAGGCTCGACTTGCCGACGTTGTTCATGGTGCTGGCGATGGCCCACGGGCCCGGCCCCAGCGTCATGTCGACGGTGAAGGCGCCGTCGTTGTCGTCCGTGCCTGTCTTGGTGCCTTCGCAGTACAGTCGGTGCACGATCAGTTGCCGTCGCGCGGGCAATGGGCTGGTGAGCTGGATGCCGTGGGCAGAGAGAGCAGCGCGTACCCTCTGCACGTCAGCGGACGGCACACGGGCGGCGATCAGCTCATACAGCTCACTGTCAGACGGGGCCGGCAA
Organism: Streptomyces sp. NPDC043176; assembly: GCF_056436715.1. Classification (NCBI taxonomy): domain Bacteria; kingdom Bacillati; phylum Actinomycetota; class Actinomycetes; order Kitasatosporales; family Streptomycetaceae; genus Streptomyces; species Streptomyces sp. NPDC043176. Next base: position 34,237 of record NZ_JBWKCA010000002.1, on the reverse strand, counting down.
AGGCTCTGTGGTCACGCGGCGTCCCCCTGCTCCGCTTCAGTGCGCAGCCGAGCCAGGCGCGCGCGGGCTCGGTCGGCAATCGACGGGATGACCTCGTTCAGCGGGGTCTCGGCGTAGTCACGCTGCAAGTACTGTCGTTTGCGCAGCGCCAGGGCAGAGTGCCCAGTGGCCTCTGCCAGCGCCCGGACGAGGCGGGCGCGCTCGGTGTACCAGGCCAGGACCGGGAACTGCTCCGTAGCCCGGTCGGCGACCTCCCGTCCCTTGGCCGTGAGGTAGTAGTTGTCCTGGAGCACCCGCTTGGCGGTGCGCCGCGGCACCACCAACACCAGCCGCGGGGCGGCCAGGATGCTCATGGCCTGGTCGATGTACTCGAACGCCCCGAACAGGTAGCGGAGCATCGGTATGGCGCAGACCTCCGGCTCGTCCGAATCCAGGATGCTGCCGGCCAGCTCCAGGTTGATGGTCTCCTGCTCGCGCTCGTAGTCGTTGAGGAGCTCATCGGCCAGGTAGTCCGGGTTACGCAGCCAGAAGTCGAGCTTCTGCAGCCGCCCCTCAGCGCGCAGCACAGCTACCGCATCCTGCGGTGCGGATTGCTGCTCTGCTTCGTTCAACGGATCGGACACCGCCGCAATGAGCAGCAGAAGCCGAATCGCGTCGGAGAAGCGATCCCCCTCGTCATCTTCCACTCACACAACGTAATTGGTCGTGATGTGGTTGATCAATGCCTCTGCAATGACCGCTCAGGGCGTGCAGACAGCGCTTCGGATGGCCTGGTCGACCAGACAGCCGTCCGCTAGTTCATGAAGGTGGCGCCCGCCCGACGCAGGTGCCCGTCAGTGCGACCCACGCCGCAGACCCGAGGCCCCGTACGTTGGCCAAGGCCACGTCGTACCGTCCCCGCCCCCCTCGGCCTTCTCGCCACCCAGGGGACGTCATCAAGTGGCCGTACTCCGGCCCATTGGGGAGAGGCCAAGACTCGGACCAATGGCTCCGGCCCTGAACTGCCCACCCCCGCTGGCCCGGGAACCGCATGGTCGGGTATACCGCCAGCGCACCAGAAGTAGCTTGAATGCGTTGCCTGCCGGTGGCCGCGCCAGGCTTCTGCCTTGCCCTCGCAGACAGTCACTCTACGTGCCCTCAGCAGCACCTCCGGTGGCATGACGTCATGTGCCGCCAGGCCCGCCGCAACGTCGCTTCCTGGGGAGAATCTGGGGAGTATCGACGGTCCTGGGGAGCGCGTGGGGAGAATCGACCGCGTAACGCAACACGATCCCGAAAGACGCTGAAAGACTTGTCGGCGCAGGTCAGGGGTGGGCATAGCCGCATCGATGCAGGTCAGCGCCACCAGATAGACAACTTCATGACGTACGTGCCGAGGTCGTCGGCCTCGACGATCCCGGGGAGCGAGCCGCCCTCACGCAAAGGCGTGACATAGCGCGTCGCTGTCACTTCGGTAAGCATCCGGCCAGGCTAACCGCCGCTCGACACGGGTGGTGACGGCCTGCCGGGGCGGCCCCGCCCGTCCGCCGCCCCGCCGTCCGTGGCGGGAGCAGGGACCGCCGCCCCGCCGTCCGGTGCGGGAGTACGGGCTACGGGCCGCCGCCCCGTGCGGGGAGCACGGCCGCCCGCCCCGCCGCCGTCGCGTCCGCCGCGGTCCCGGCGTCACGTCGTGCTCCGCGGTCCGGCGCCGCGTCGTCCGTCGCCGTCAGGCCCGACAGGTCCGAGCCGTCGGCGAGGCGCCCCGCGAGCCGGACGGGCCCCTCCCTGTCCGCCTCGGCGGCCAGCACCGGTCCCCGGCCGGTGGCGGAGACCGCTCCCCCGGCGGTGACGCCCACGACGTGCCGGCTGCCCGCGGCGAGGAGGTACCGCGTGCCCGACGGCGCCGTCCAGTACCCGCCGGCGAGGACGTGCCGGCCGAAGCGGCTGCACGCCGCGGTGTCCGCGACCTCGGCCACCGGGCGCCGGACCGGGGTCTCGAACGACAGGGCGACCCGGCCGCCGCCCTCCCAGGTGTCCGCCCGCGTGCACACCCACACGGCACGGCCGGCGCGTTCGGGCAGCGCCTGCTCGGCGTACTCCCAGCGGTTGACCGAGCGGACCCCGGCGCCGTGCAGCACGGCGAGGGAGCAGGCGGAACGGGCCCAGGCGGCGAGCCCCCGGGCACCGGTCGCCTCGCGCGGCGCGCGCGCCGGGGCGCCCGCGCCCGGCGGAGGCGTCCACGTGAGGTGGACCGGGGTGGGCTCCCCGAGGTCCGCCAGGAGGAAGGCGTGGTCCTCGACGATCCGGGGAGAGGAGCGGAGCTGCAGCACGGTCGTGCGGGGGCAGTTGGCCGCCGCGGCCGGGGCGGCGTCGTACGGCACGGGCGCGGTGACGCCGTCCGGGTCGACCTCCAGGGGGCGTGCGGCGGTGCCGGGCGAGCCGAGGTCCCGCACTCCCGCCTCGGCGATCCAGGGTGCGAGGAGGAACCGGGTCCCTGCCCCGGTCCGGCCGACCACGACGGCCGCGCCGGTGGTGACGTCGGCGTCGTCCGCCCGGGCGAGGCCGACGGTGACGGGCCCGCGGCCGTCGCGCGGTTCGGCGTACCGGGCAAGGCGCCGCCCGTCGTGCAGGAGGACCACGGTGGTGTCGTCGACGGTGCCCGCGAAGAGGAGCCGGGGCGGGTCGGCCGGCGGTGTCGTCGGCGTCCCGGGAGTGGCCGTCACGCGTGCGCCGCCGTCGGCGCGGCGCCCCCACGCCACCAGGGCGCGGCTCAGCAGAGCCGTGTCCCCGGTCCGGGATCCGCGGGCGGGCCAGACGGTGAAGTCGACCCGCGCGGTGTCGGCCCAGCGGTCGGCGGGCGCGCGGACCAGGGCGGCGGGGTCGAGTGCCGATGGGGAACCGGCGCCGGAGGCGGTGCCCACCGGACCTGCGGGCGCCTGGTCCGCGGGCCGGAGTCCTCCGGTGGCGACGGCGGCCGTGGCGGCGAGCAGCAGCGCGCCCGCGAGCGCGGCGAGCCGCCCCCGCCTGCCGCGGCGCAGGAGGTCCGTGGGGCGGGTCTGGACCGTGCACGGGTCGAACTCGGCGCTGCGGAGGAGCCGTTCGATGTCGGCTCCGTGGGCGGCGACGAGCCGGTCCGCTCCGCGCAGGGCGGTGGACGGCTCCGCGACGCCCGCGGAGGCGAGGAGGCGCACCACGGCGTCCTCGGCGAGGTGTTCGAGCGTACGGAGTGCGAGGGCGGCCCGGGCCTCCGGCGACGCCCCGGCCAGGGCGCGGTCGAGAGCGAGCTCCTCGGATCCGCCGGCCCGGGGGAAGAGCCTCAGGCCCAGCACGAGGGGCAGCGGCACCAGCGCCGCGTACCGGCGGGTCGGCCGGAGCGCGGCTCTGACCACGGTGGCCCGGAGCCAGGAGTGGGCGGGCCGTTCGGCCCCCCGCCGACCGGGTACGGAGGGAGCGGACAGAGCGGTCGGTGATCCGGGTTCCGGCGCGTCCGCCGCGTCCGGGGACACCGCGTGGGGCGACACGGGACGCGCCCTCCGGGTGCGTGACGTCTCCGGTCCGCTCCGGCGTGCGGCTGCGGGGAGCGCGCCCTGCACGAGGGCGTGGGCGGTCAGGACGCGTCGGTGGCGGCCCAGCGCGGGCGGCAGGATCAGGTAGGCGAGCCGGACCAGCCCGGAGTAGTTCTCGACGAGCGCGGCCTCGGCGGCCTCCCGGGCGGGGCGGCGGCCGGATATCGGGGTGTCGTGGGTCGTGTCACGGGAAGCCATGACCGGCCAACGAGTCCGGGCGCCGCGGCGTCACCTCGGACCTGTGGCCGTACGACTCCCCCTGGGCGTTAGGGTGTGGCGTGCCTCCACGCTCCCTCCTCGCCGGCCCGACGCTGGCCGACGCCACGCTGCTCACCCACGAGGATCAGGGACGGGACTGGCCGCTGCTGGTCTGGGCGCCGGGCCCCGGCGTGCGGATGGTGTCGAGTGCCGTGCTGGGCGGGGGCGTCGGCGAACGCGCGTGGGTGCTGAACGCCCAGGTGCCGCCGGGGTACGGCCGGCTCGATCCCGTGGCGCATCTCCGCGAGCTGGCCTCGGGGGCCGGGCTGGAAGGCTCCGGCGTAGGGCTCATGACGGCGGCCTCGGTCGCGGACCGGCGGTACGCGGCGGACGGCGGCGCGCGGGCCGTGGTGACCGCCGGTATAGGAGTACGCGGCTGGGCCGCGGCGCCGGGGGCCGGGGACGTGGTGGCCCCGCGCCCCGGCACCATCAACATCATCGTGTCGCTGCCCGTACCGCTCACGGACGCCGCCCTCGTGAACGCCGTCGCCACGGCCACCGAGGCGAAGACCCAGGCCCTCGTCGAGCTCGGGGCGGACGCCTCCGGCACGCCCACCGACGCCGTGTGCGTCGCCGCCCCCTCGCCCACCGGCGCCGAGGCCCAGGCGTTCGCCGGACCGCGCTCGCTCTGGGGCGCCCGCCTCGCCCGCGCCGTGCACCGCGCGACCCGCTCCGCCTGCGCGGACCTGCTCGCGGCCGAGGGCCACCGGTCCTGGTGACACCGCGGGTGGCCACCGCCCCGGGTGTTCCGGGGCGGTGGCCACCCCGCCGGAATCCGAGTGACCGGGGCCCGGCTGCCCTGCCGGGATCCGAGTGACCCGAAGTCCGGCTGCCCCGCCGGAATCCGAGTGACCGAGGCCCGGCCACCCCGCCGGAATCCGGGTGCGTCCGGGGCCGGCCCCCCGGCACGATGTCCGGATGGACCACGCCCTCGACGTCCCCGGCCTGACCGCAGGCGGCGGATTCACGCTGCGGCCCTGGAGGCTGTCGGATCTCCCGCTCGTGCGCGAGGCGTCGGAGGACGAGTACATCCCGCAGATCACGACGGTTCCCGCGCCGTACTCCGAAGCGGAGGGGGTCGCGTTCGTCGAGCGGCAGTGGGGCCGGGCGGCGACGGGCACGGGGTACCCGTTCGTCATCGTGGACCCCGGGGGCCGGCCCGTCGGCAACGCGGGGCTGTGGCTGCGGCCGGAGCCCGACCGCGCGTCGGTGGGCTACTGGGTCGTCGGGTCCGCGCGGGGGCGGGGAGCCGCCCTCGCCGCGGTGCGGGCCGTGGCGGACTGGGCCCTGCGGGACCTGGGCCTCGCACGGCTGGAGTTGCAGGTCGAACCGTGGAACACGGCGTCCGTACGGACCGCCGAACGCGCGGGCTTCCGGCGCGAACGGCTCGTGCGCGACGGCGTGCGGACCGCGTCCGGCTACCGCGACGTGTTCCTGTACGCGCGCCCGCACGACGGCACCCCGGGCACGCCGGGGGCCGACCCGTGACCCCGTGCTCCCCGGTGCCCGCCCAGGGTCACGGCGGGACCGGCCTCAGCCGTGGGAGAGCAGCGCGGCGGTGAGTTCGGCCGCGCGGCGGTGCCACAGGCCCGCGCCCCGGAGCATGGAGTGGCCGCCGGTCGGCATCGGGATGCCCGCCGCGTCGGCGCCCGCCGCCCGCGCCCTGCGCACGAAGTCCCAGGACTCACGGGCGGAGGTGACGCGATCGGCCTCGTCGTGGAGGAGGTACAGCCGGCGCCCGCCGAGGTGGTCCACGGGCTCGCCCGCCGGGCACCAGGGCGCGAGGGCCACGACACCCCGCACGGCCGGGTCGCCGGCGGTCCTGAGCGCGGCGCGGCCGCCCATGGAGTGTCCGACGAGGACGACCGGCACCGGGCCCGCCTCCTCCCGCAGCCGGGCGAGGGCGGCCTCGGCGTCCCGGGCGGCGTCGGCGCGGTCCCCGTTCCAGCCGCGTCGGCCGTACCGCACCTCGGCGACCAGGACGTTCCGGCCGCGAACGGCGCGCGTGATGGCGGCGGCGAAGGGGCGCATGCGGAGCGCGGGCAGGTTGAGCGCGGGCGGCGGCTCCGGCCCGTCGGCGCGCCCGCCGTGCAGCAGCAGGACGGCCGCCGAGGGCGCCGAGGGCGCGCTGCGGACGACGAGGCGGCCCGACTCGGCCCGGCGGGTCCGGCACCTCGTCATCGCGGGGCCGTCCCGTGCGCCCGCCGCCTCGTGGGCCGGCGGTGGTGTCCGCTCGTACGGGCCGTGCGGGGCGCGTCACCGGGCCGCTGCGCCATAAGGCCTCCATCAGTCGCTTCGCCGCTCCCCGCGCTGGGCGGGTCCCCCTCACGCGCGGGGCATCGAGCCTGGGAGCCGCAGTCTGTCAGGTCCCACGGCCCGTCAGATACGGGACCCCCGACTCCGCGCACGGCCGGTGCCCGGGCGTCAGTCCCGGCCCCGCGCGTGCCGGAAGCGGGCGAGGCCGTCGGCGAGGTCGACGATCGGGTCGGGGTAGTCGTACGAGGCACGGTCGAGGCCCTTCAGCCGCCACGGCTCGTGGATCGAGGCGCCGGGGAGTCCGGCGAGTTCCGGCACCCAGTGCCGGACGTAGGCGCCGTCGGGGTCGTACCGCTTGCCCTGGAGCACGGGGTTGAGGACCCGGTGGGGGCGGGTGTCGGTGCCCGTGCCGGCCACCCACTGCCAGTTGAGCTGGTTGTTGGCGACGTCGCCGTCCACGAGCAGCGCGAGGAAGTGCCGGGCTCCCTCCCGCCAGTCGATGTAGAGCGTCTTGGCGAGGAAGGACGCGGCGAGCAGCCGGCCCCGGTTGTGCATCCAGCCCTCGTGGGCGAGTTGGCGGAGGGCGGCGTCCACGACCGGGTAGCCGGTCCGGCCCTCGCGCCACGCCCGCAGGTCCGCTTCCGCCTCCGCGCCCCGGCGCCATTGGTCCAGTCGTGGCCGGTAGTCCTCGACGGCCGTCTCGGGACGCGCGGCGAGGACCTGCTGGTGGAAGTCCCGCCAGCACAGCTGCCGTACGAAGGCCTCGGCGCCCGGTCCGCCGCGGGCCCGCGCGCGGTGGACGGCTTCGGTCGCCGAGACCGCGCCGAAGTGGAGGTACGGGGAGAGGCGCGAGGTCGCGTCGCCGGCGAGGTCGTCGTGGCCGGTCTCGTAGGTGTCGGCGTACCGGGACAGCCACGCCCCGAGCCTCCGGCGCCCCTCCGTCTCCCCTCCCGTGGCGAGTCCTTCGGACACGTCCGCCACCGAGGCGCGTCCGGGCAGCCCCTCGGAGCGCAGACCCTGGGGTACGCGTACGGCCCGCGGGGCGGCGAGCGGTGCCCGGAGCGGCTCGGTCGACCAGCGCCTGAGGTACGGGGTGAAGACGGCGTAGTGGTCCGATCCCTGCGGGGTGACGTCGCCGGGCGGTACGACGGTGGTCACGGCGTCGTGCACGTACAGCCGGCACCCGGCGGACTCCAGCGCCTTCCGCAACCGCAGCTCCCTCCCCCGGGCGAACGCCGAGTGCCCGGCGGCCATGTGGACCTCGTCCGCATCCGCCCGCCGCACCACGGCGCACACCTCGTCGACGGTGTCGCCCTCACGCACGAAGAGCCGGCCGCCTCGCTCCTCCAGCCCGGCGTCGAGGTCGGCCAGGCAGTCCGCGAGGAACGCGAGCCTGTTGGGCGCCGCGAACCCCGCCCGGTCCACCGCGGGGTCCCGCACGAACAGCGGCACGACCTCGTCCGCCGCGTCCACCGCGGCGCGCAGGGGCGGATGGTCGTGCAGGCGCAGGTCGGAGGTGAACAGGACGACGGAGACGGTCATGGCGCCACTCCTGGCGATCGGTCACCGGGCGGGGGCCCGGGAGGGCCGCCCGCAGCCGGTGGGCTGGTGTGCTGACGTACTGAGGACTGGCTGTTCGGGGGCGCCTGGTGCTCGGGGAACCCGGGCGGTGCCGAGTGCTCGGGGAACTCGGGCGATACCTGGTGCTCGGGGAGCGCGAACGGTGCCGGGCGCCCGGGGAGGTCGGGCGGTGCCGGGAGCTCGGGCGGTGCCGGGTGCTCTCGGCGCGCCGTGTGCTCGGGGTGCGCGCCGGGTGGTCCGTGCGGGCCGGGTGCCCTGATGCGTCACGGCTGTGTCCGGGCCGTGGTGGCCGGGAGGTCCGCGGCCGCCTTCTCGGCGGTCCGCGCGATGTTCCTGGCCATGCCGCCGAAGACGACGGCGTGGAAGGGGGCGACGCTCCACCAGTACAACTGCCCGGCGAGGCCGCGGGGGTGGAAGAGGGCGCGTTGGCGGTAGCGGGTGCGGCCCGTGTCGTCGCACTCGGCGCGCATCTCCAGCCAGGCGAGGCCGGGGAGCCGCATCTCCGCGCGCAGGCGGAGCAGGCTGCCGCGCTCGATCTCCTCGACCCGCCAGAAGTCCAGGGCGTCGCCGACCCGCAGCCGCTGGGCGTCGCGCCGGCCGCGGCGCAGCCCGACTCCGCCGACGAGCCGGTCGGACCAGCCGCGCACGGCCCAGGCGAGGGGGAAGGAGTACCAGCCGTTCTCCCCGCCGATTCCCTCGATGACCTGCCAGAGCTCCTGCGGGCCCGCTTCGACGGTCCGTTCCCGCTCGTCGGTGTAGAGGCTGCCGCCCGCCCAGTCGGGGTCGGTGGGCAGCGGGTCGCTGGGGGCGCCGTGGAGCGAGGCGGAGGACCAGCGGGTGGCGACGCCGGCCTCCCTGACCCGCTGGAGGGCGAGCGTGAGGGCGCGGTCGAAGGGGACGGGGGTGCCGGGCGGGTCGGGGACGTACTCGGTGATGTCGTGTTCGGCGCAGACCACCTCGTACCGGAGGGACTCGGCGAGTGGGCGCGCCAGGGCGGCGGGCACCGGGGTGACGAGTCCGATCCAATGGCTGGACAGGCGCGGGGTGAGGACGGGGACGGGGACGATGAGTCGCCGGGGAAGTCCGGCGACGTCCGCGTACCGGATCATCATCTCGCGGTACGTGAGGACGTCCGGGCCGCCGATGTCGAAGGACCGGTTGACGTCCCGCGGCATCCGGGCGCTGCCGACGAGGTAGCGCAGCACGTCGCGCACGGCGATGGGCTGGACCCGGGTGCCGACCCAGCTCGGCGTCACCATCACGGGCAGCCGCTCGGTGAGGTAGCGGAGCATCTCGAAGGAGGCGGAGCCGGAACCGATGACGACAGCGGCCCGCAGGACGGTCGTGGGGACGCCGGAGTCCAGCAGGATCCGGCCCACCTCGGCCCGCGAGCGCAGGTGCGTCGAGAGCTCCCGCTCGGGGACCCCGGCCGGGGTGAGGCCTCCGAGGTAGACGATGCGGCGCACTCCGGCGGCGCGGGCCTCCCTCGCGAACGTCCGGGCCGCGAGCCTGTCGGTCTCCTCGAAGCCGTGCCCGGATCCCATGGAGTGCACCAGGTAGTAGGCGACCTCCACGTCACGGAACGCCGCCCGCAGGCTCGCCGCGTCGGTGACGTCCCCGCGGACCACGTCGACCTGGTCGGCCCAGGGGTGGTCGCGGAGGTTGGCGGGGGTACGTGCGAGGCAGCGGACGCGGTGTCCGGCGCCGAGCAGTTCGGGGACGAGCCGCCCGCCGATGTATCCGCCGGCGCCGGTCACCAGGCACAGCGCCGGACCGGCGGGCGGCTCGGACGGCGGATCGGGCGCCGCGCGCTCGTCCGTGCCGGACACCTCGCGCTCGTCCGGATCAGGCTCTGCGCGCTCCTCCGGGTCGGGCGCCGTCCGGGAGGAAGGCGCGGGATCCGGTTCCGACGGGGGGCCGGATGACGCGGCCGTGGGATGCGTCGCCATGGGGTTGTGCTCCGTTCCGTCCCGGGTGCTTGCCGCGCCCGCGCGGGGCGGGCGCCACGGCGATTCTTCTCCGTTCGCGGCCCGGACGGATGCGGCGGAGCGACGTCTATAGGCTGGACGCGTGGCCAGCGAAGAAGACCGAGACACGAATGGCGCCCCCGGGGGCGTGACGGGCGACCTGCAGAGTTTCGCCGTCGCGCTGCGCCGGACGCAGGGCGAGATCAACCGCCTCGTGCACGGTTTCGCCCAGGCACAGGGGCTGCACCCGACGGACGTGCAGGCGCTGGCCGTCGTCCTGGACAGCCCCGAGCCGCTGACGCCGGGGCGGCTGCGGGAGCATCTCGGCCTGACGTCGGGCGCGGTGACGGCCTGCCTCGACCGGCTGGAGAAGGCCGGGCACATCCGCAGGTCGCGGGAGAGCGCGGACCGCCGTGTGGTGCACGTGCGGTACGAGGACGGGGCCAAGGTGGCGGCGCGGCGCTACTTCCTGCCGCTCGCGGAGGCCGCGGAGCGGGCGCGGGAGCGGTTCGACGCCGACGAGCTCGTGGTGGCCCTGCGCTTCCTGAACACCCTGAACGAGGAGCTGGGCGCGCTGCGCGTTCCGCGACGCTGAATCGGGTGCGTCCGTTCGGGTGCCGAGACCCGAAGGAGCTGCCGAGAGCCTTCGTGTCCGGCGGGCGCCTTCGGGGTCCCGGCGTATCCGGAGGTCGTGTGTCCCGAGCGGTCGGGGCGGCCCCGGCGTCCCCCGGGGAAACCGTCGCTGATCAGCCGTGGTACACATATATCTCAATCATTGAGATAGTTAATGGTCGAGACAAAGTTCGGAGTCCCCATGCCCCGCGCCCCGCGCCGGACCCGCCTTCTCCTGCCCCTGGCACTCCTCGCCGTCTGGCTCGTCGTGGGCGGCGGGCTCGGCCCGTTCGCCGGCCGCCTCGGCGAGGTGTCCACCAACGACCAGGCCGCCTTCCTGCCCCGCAGCGCCGAGTCCACCCGGGTCGTCGAGGAACAGAAGGCGTTCCGCACGTCCGAGGCCGTGCCGGCGATCGTGGTGTGGACCGCCCGTGACGGCGGACGACTGGATCCCGCGACCACGGCCCTGGCGACGCGGTCCGTCGCCGCCCTGGCCGGACGTCCGGGCGTCGCCGGGCCGCCCTCCCCCGCGGTGGCCTCGGAGGACGGCCAGGCGCTGCGGTCCGTCGTCCCGCTCGGGTCCGGGCTCGGCGACGAGCTGCCGGCCACGCTCGACGCGGTCCGCGCGGCGGCGGCGTCCGTGCCGGGGACGACGGTGTGGCTCGCGGGGCCCGCCGCCACGCAGGCCGACCTGTCCGGGGCGTTCGCCGGCATCGACGGACTCCTCCTCGGCGTCGCGCTGATCGCGGTGCTACTCATCCTGCTGGTCGTGTACCGCAGCGTCCTGCTGCCCCTGATGATCATCCTGGGAGCGGTGTTCGCCCTCGGGCTGGCCTGCGCGATCGTGTACGTGCTCGCCGACGCCGGTCTGGTCCGGGTCGACGGCCAGGTGCAGGGCATCCTGTCCATCCTGGTGATCGGGGCCGCGACGGACTACGCGCTGCTCCTGGCCGCCCGCTACCGCGAGGAGCTCTCCGCTCCCGGCGCGGACCGCTTCGCCGCGATGGGCAAGGCGCTGCGCCGCTCCTTCGAGCCCGTCGTCGCGAGTGCCGCCACGGTGGCCCTGGCCCTGATCGCCCTCCTCGCGAGCGACCTGGCCAACAACCGGGCGCTCGGGCCCGTCGGCGCCATCGGGATCGTCTGCGCCGTGGTGAGCACGCTGACCTTCCTGCCCGCCGCCCTGGTCCTGACGGGCCGCGCGGCGTACTGGCCGGCCCGCCCGAAGCCCGCCGGAACCGACGCCCCCGCGCAGGGCGGCGGTGCGGTCTGGCACCGCGTCGCCGACCTGGTCGACCGGGCGCCCCGCAAGGTGTGGGTGGTGTCCGTCGCCGCCCTGTTGGCGTGCGCCGCCTACGCGCCCGCCCTCGACTCCCGGGGCGTGCCCCTCGACGAGATCTTCGTGAACGACGCGCCGTCGGTCGCCGCGCAGGACACCCTCGGCCGTCATTTCCCGGGCGGCGCGGGCAACCCCGCGGTGATCATCGCCGACGCCCCGGCAGCGGCCCGCGTGGTCGCCGCCGCCGAGGGGGTCTCCGGCGTCGACTCGGCGTTCGCGGTGGATGCCGCGGGCCGCCCGGCGCCCGGCGCGCCGCTCGTGGTCGACGGCCGGGTGCGGATCGACGCCACCCTGACCGGCTCGTCCGACAGCGACGCGGCGCGGGAGACGCTCGCCCGCCTCCGTACCGCCGTCCACGCCGTTCCGGAGGCGGACGCGCTGGTGGGAGGCTCCACGGCACAGGCGTACGACACCCAGCGCACCGCCGCCCGGGACCGCGCGCTCATCGTGCCGGTGGTGCTGGCGATCATCCTGGTGATCCTGATGGCGCTCCTGCGTTCCGTGGTGCTGCCGCTGCTGCTGGTCGCCACCGTGGCGCTCAACTTCGCGGCCACCCTGGGCGTCTCGGCGCTCGTCTTCGAGCACGTCTTCGGCTTCAGCGGCACGGACGCGTCGGTGCCTCTGTACGGCTTCGTCTTCCTCGTCGCGCTCGGCGTGGACTACAACATCTTCCTGATGTCCCGGGTCCGGGAGGAGTCGCTGCGCCACGGGGTCCGCGAAGGCGTCCGGATCGGCCTGACCGCGACCGGAGGCGTGATCACCTCCGCCGGCGTGGTGCTCGCCGCGACGTTCGCCGCCCTCGGTGTGATCCCGCTGGCGTTCCTCGTGCAGATCGCCTTCATCGTCGCCTTCGGCGTCCTGCTCGACACCCTGGTGGTCCGCTCGCTCGTGGTCCCCGCGCTGGTGCGCGACCTCGGCCCGCGCGCGTGGTGGCCGGGCGCGCTCAGCCGCCGCTCCTGACCCGCCGGGCGGCCTCCGCGCCCGGGCCGCCTCACGGCGTCCCGGGCGTGCCCGTCGGCGCGGCCGGGGCGGGACAGGCCACGGTGCCCGGCCGCACGGCGAGTTCGAGCCGGGGGGTGGTGAGGATCCCCGGGATCTGGAAGTCCTGGGCGGTGCCGACGATCGAGTCGAACTTGGCGTAGCGGGCCTGGATGCCGAAGCGGTGCCGCGGGCTGTTCAGGGGGTTGAGGACGTACGCGCCGGTGGCGTCCTTGACGGTCTTCACGTCGGCGCCGTCCACGTTGAGGTCGACGACGCCGTCCATGTAGAGGACGCCGGTCGCGGCCCGCAGGTCGAGGACGGTGTTCTTCGTCCTGATCTCCCAGGAGCCGGGGTCGTCGTCGCCGAGGGTCAGCAGCAGCGTGTACGTGGCTCCCGCGATCTGCCGGCGCTGGCTGAGGCAGAGGCCGTTGAGCACGCCGTCGGCGAAGCCCATGCGGAGCACCCGTACGGTCGCGGTGGAGCCGTCGGGCCGCACGACGGTCTGGTCGACGACCGCTGCGCCGTACTGCGTCCCGTACAGGCTGCTGGTGGTGAAGTCGACCGGCCGGTCCTGGATCCGGAGTCCGACGGCCAGTGCTCCGGCGGCCAGGGCGGAGCCGATGCCCGCGGCGGCGGCGAGCGCGGGCACGGCGACGGCGAGGGACCGGAGCCAGTGGGTGCGCCCCTCGACGAGGCGGTGGTAGGTGGTCATGGCGTGGTCACCGTGATGGTCCCGGGGAGATGGACGGGGTTGTCCGTGGAGTCGAGCGCGGCGTGGTCGTCGACCGTCCGGATCGCGTAGATGTCGCCGACGAAGTCCTCGGCCCCCGCGGTGAGGGGGATGAACGAGCCGAAGAAGTCGAGCAGGCCCTGCACCCCGCAGATCTTGACCAGGACCCGGACGCAGACGTGGGTGATGTCGCCCCACATGGTGGTCGTCTCGGGGTTCCCCGCGCTGTCGTATCCGCCGAGGGAACCCTCCTGGGGCACGTCGATGGTGACGGTGTGACCGGCCGCCCGCTGGGTGACGTTCATGTGCGAGCGGATCTTCAGCTTGGTGAAGGTGTACTGCGTCGTCGTCCGCGTCGTGCCGTCGGAGAGCCGGATCGTGACGTCCTTGTCCACGGTCATGGAGACGGCGACCATGCTGGAGATCGTCACGTGCAGCGGGTCGGGCGAGGGGAGGAAGGGCACTCCCAGCGGTTCGGCGGCCGCGGCGGCGGGCGCGGAGGCGCTGCTCGGCCGTCCCGACCAGACGGCGGTGACGACCGCGAGCAGCAGCGCGGCCGGCACCGCGAGCGCCTTCTGCCGTGCTCGGCGGGTCACCTCTCCACCGCCTCGCGCGCCCGGCGCGGCCGCTTGGCGCCCCAGCCCACCGTCATCGAGCCGCCGAGGATCCCGAGCACCATGCCGAGGAGGAATCCGCCGAGGTTGGAGACGACGAGCGAGACGACCGCGAGCACCACGCCGATCAGCCCGAAGGTGTACCGCTGGGCGGGCAGCGCGATCGGCACGAGCCCGCAGAGGATCATCCCGCCGCCGACGAGGTAGCCGGCCACTCCCCCGAAGCCCGTGCTGACGATCAACTGCAGGGAGCTGAGGGAGAACTTGAGGACGGTCCAGCCTCCCGCGACCAGCCACACACCGCCCCAGAACGGCCGGGTGCGGCGGAACGCGCGGAACCAGTCGTACGCGGCCTTCGCCCGGCTCAGCATGCCGTGGCCGTTCCCGCGACGACCCTGATCCTCAGGTCGGGCAGGACGAGCGCTCCCGCCATCTCGGCGTCGTACGCGGTGGCGTTCAGGCCGTGCAGCCTGATGGAGCTGCCGCCCTCGCCGCCCGCCGAGCCGAGGCCGAAGCCGCCGGGCAGGGCGCCCGTGAGGGGTTTGCCGGCCACCGTGACCTGGTCGGCGGACTGGCCGAGCACCGCGTTCTGGAGGGTGGTGGGGCCGTACGCCTGGAGTTCGGTCGCCTGGATGTAGAGGTTCGACGCGTCGATGTCGGTGGCGAAGGTCCCCGGCGGGGTGGCCGTCACCTTCTGGCCGCCGGTCAGGATCAGCGAGTACGGCACTCCGGCGATCGTCTGGTGGACGATCCCGCACAGCCCGGCGAGCCCGGCGCTCGCGAAACCGATCCGCGCCATGGCCGTGTCGGTGGTCGAGGTGCCGTCGGGGCGCCCCACGGCCGGGGTGTTGACGATGGCGCCGAAGCCGGTGCCTGCGACGCCGTTGGAGGTCAGGGTGAAGGGCTGGCCGGTGACGCTGAAGTTGGCGGCGAGCGCACCCTGCGCCAGCGCCGTGCCGAGCGCTCCGACGGCGAGCACCGAGGGGACGAGGGCGAACGCGCCGCGTCCCCAACGGGTGCCCCGCCGGGTGCCGTCCGCCGCCTCGGCGAGCATCCGGGCGTTCCAGTCGGCGACGGCGCGGGGGCCGCTCGCGCGGACGCGGGCGAGGGACGGGCCGAGTCGGTCTGTCATGCGTGTCATGCGGATCCACTCCCCACGGACACGGGGGTCACGGGCGTTTCGGCGACGGGCCGGCTCCTGCGGCGCGACGGGCCGCCGCGCTTCCCGGCGGGCTTCTCGGGCAGCCAGGCGAAGGCCATGGAGCCGCCGAGGACGGAAAGGAACATACCGACGAAGAGGCCGCCGAGGTTCGAGAGGGGGAAGGAGGCGACCCCCGCGATCACCGCCATGGTCCCGGCGGTGTGGCGCTGACCGGGCAGCAGCAGGATGAGCAGGGCCATCGCCATGAGGACGATCCCGCCGGCCATGCCGGCGATCCCTCCCACGCCGACCTGCAGGATCTTGCCGAGCGGCGCCATGGGCAGGAAGAAGACGACGAAGCCGCCGGCCCCGGTCCACAGGGCCGCCCAGAAGGGCCGGGTGCGGCGCCAGCGGCGGAACGCGAGGCGCGCCCGGCGCGGTCGGCTCGGGGCGGGGGCAGGGCCGGTGGCCGCCTCGGCCGGTACGTCCTCGGCCGGTACGTCGGGGACTCCCGGCCCGGCGGAGAGTACCGCTTCGGCCGTTACGTCGGAGGCTCCCGGCCCGGCGGAGGGTACCGCCTCGGCCGGCGCGGGCGGCGGATCGGTGGTCATGAAGGCCTCACAGCGGTGGGTCGACGGGGAAGGGGGGCCGGAGCCCCGCGCCGTACGGGATGCGCGGGGCCCCGGCCCGTCGGGGCGGTCCGGTCGCGCGGGTCAGCAGGCCTTGTTGCCGTGGGCGATGCCGATCGCGAGGTCGGGCAGGGTGATGGCGCCGGAGATCGTGGCGCCGTTGGCGTCGGCGTTCAGGTTCTTGATGTCGGTGCGGCCACCGGTGGCGTCCAGGCCGAACTGGCCCGGGGTGCCGTCGTTGATGCCGGTGCCCTTGATCGCGGCGCCGTCGGCGGCGGCGCCGATGACGTTCGGGGTGGTGTCGCTCGCGTTGAGCGTGGCCGTGGCGGCCTTCAGCGACTGGGCGTCCAGGACGAGCTTGTTCGCCTGGAGCCCGGCGCCGGCGACGAGTTGGTCGCTGGTGAGCGGGGTCGCCGCGGCCGGCGAGGAGATGTTGAGCGACCAGGTGCCGAGGCTGCCGATCACCGGGAGGTCGACGGACTGCGTGGCGTGGACGCAGATGCCGTCGAGGCCCGCCTTGGCGATGCCGACCTCGGCGGCGCCCTTGGCCCCGCCGGCGTCGATGGTGTGCATGACGGCGCCGATGCCCTGGGGCGCGGCCACGGTCTTCGAGCTGAGGGTGAAGGGGACGCTGGTCAGCGAGAGGTTCGCGGCGAGCGCGCCCTGGACCATCGCCGTGGCCATGGCCGCGACGGCCGCGGTCGCCGGCAGGGCGAGGAACGTCGATCTGCGCCAGCGGGTGACACCTCGGGACTCGTTCTGCATGTGATCTCCAACCGTCGTGCCGCACTGGTCGAATGACACTCTGCGGCTGCCTGTTCGAGAATTGGACACTCTTGGAAGGAGTGTCAACACTTCGGACAATCCTGGGAAGAATTCCGCTGGACTAGGCTTGGCCGATGCCACGGTTCAGGGAAACGGTCCGGACACTGCTGCGCGAGCGCCTGCTGGACGCCGCGTACGAGGCGGTCGCGGACCGCGGCTTCGACAAGCTGCGGATGGCACACCTGGCCGGTGCGGTCGGCGTCAGCCGTCAGACGCTGTACTCCGAGTTCCCCTCCAAGGAGGCCGTCGGCGAGGCCCTCTTCCAGCGCGAGCTGGAGCGCTGCCTCGTCGGCATCCAGCAGGGCCTGGACGCACACCGGGACGACCTCCACGCGGCGGTCGAGGCGGCCGTCGGCTTCACCCTCACGCTGGCCGGCCGCAACCCGCTGATCAAGGCCATGCTGACCAGCACCGGCGAGGACGGACTCCTCCCCTATCTGACGACCCGCTCGGCGGCGGCGTTCGAGACGGCGACGGCGATGGCCGACGCGTACGTCACCGAGGCATGGCCGACCGTCGACCCGGTGGCCCGCGAACTGGCGGTGGACGCCGCCGTCCGGCTGACCGCCAGTCACATCGTCCAGGCCGGCTCCTCGCCGGAGGCGTCGGCCCGCCGCATCGCGGACACCGTGCTGCGGGTCGCCCTGAGCACGGGCCACGAGAAGCTCCCCCGGTAGCGCCTGCGGGCGGGGCGCGACACGGCGGAGGCCGGTGCGGCCGGGGGGGGCCTGGTCGGCAAGGAGCGCCGCCCGCCCGGAGGCCGGTGCGGCCGGGGGCGGCCCGTCCGGCAAGGAGCGCCGTCCGCCCGGAGGCCGGGCGGGACTCTCGGGAAAGTCCCTACGGACTCGGCCCCCGGTACTCCCGCAGAACGGGCCGGTTGCCGATGCCCCGCCCCGCCGTGACAGGAAACGCCCGCAGGCCGACCCGCCCCTCGACGCGGTCGATGGCTCCCCAGCCGTACGCCCGCGAGTCGTCCGACAGATCGGGGTTGTCGCCCAGGTAGAAGAACGCACCCTCGGGGACGGTCCGCAGGCCGGACCGCGCCGACCGGGTGCCGTCCGGCGCGCAGCACGCGCCCGTACGGTGGGCCTGGGCCTCCCACTGGGGCGCCACCACCCGGTACACGGGGCCGCGGCCGCCTTCCTGGAGGAGGACCTGGAACGGCTCCTTTGGCGTGGAGACGACGGCGACCCGGTCGCCCGGCAGCCCGATCACCCGCTTGACCAGCAGCGCGTCCCGGCCCGTCGCCCGCAGCAGCACCACGTCGAACCGGCGGGCCTCCCCCGCCGACCCCGGCGCGACGAGGATCCGGTCGCCGGGGTGCAGGGTCGGCGCCATGCTGGTGCCGTCGACCCGGACCCCGAGCGCGGTCACCGCCACGCCGGCCACCAGACAGAACAGCGCACCGGCCCCGAGCACGGCGCCGGCCACCCGGCGCGCCTTCACCGGCGGCTGAGGAGGGCCGGCGGCCACAGGACGCCGGACCGGTCGATTTCGGTCATGGCCGGACGATAGGACGAGCACCGTGCGGCGGCTGTGACCGTACCGCTCAGGGTTGTTGACCGCACCCGCGGACGCCGTACGGCCCGGAGCCGCGGTCACCCGTGCCGTACCGCCGGAGACGCCGAAGGCGCCCGCGGACGCCGTACGGCTCCGGCCCGGCGGCCCCGACCGCCGACGCCGCACCGCACCGCTCAAGGGCACTCAAGGGCACTCAGGGTCGCCGAACGCGGCCACCGACGTCCGCCACGGCACCCCGCACCCGGGACCGTGCCTGGTACGCCCGGGGCGTCTCGCCCGTCCAGCGCCGGAACGCCCGGTGGAAGGCGCTGGGTTCGGAGAAGCCGAGCCGGCGGGAGAGGTGCTCGATGGAGACCCGGCCGCCGGCCAGTTCGGCGATGGCGTGATCCCGCCGCACCTGGTCACGGAGGCGCTGGTACGTCGTTCCCTCGGCGGCCAGTCGGCGGCGGAGGGTCTGGGGGCTGACGGACAGCCGGTCGGCGAGCTCTTCGGGCGTCGGCACCGGGCCGGCGGGCAGCGCCCTCCCGATCAGGTGCCGGACACGGGCCGTCGTCGTACTGCCGTGGTCGGAGCAGACGAGCACGTCGACGGGGGCCCGGCGGAGGAACACCTTGAGCGCCGCCGCGTCACGCAGCACGGGTTCGTCCAGGTCGGCCCGGTCGAAGAAGGCGGCGGTGCGGCCCGCGCCGAAGACGCGCGGCGCACCGAACAGGAGGGCGTACTCCCCGGAGTGGCGGGGCTCCGGGTGGGCGAACTCGACCCTTCGCAGGCCGATCCGGCGCCGGATGAGCCAGCCGGCGAAGCGGTGCGCGACGAGCACGGTGGACTCCGCGCCGAAGTGGAGCGGGTCGTCGTACGCGGAGACGTCGAACTCCAGGCGGGCCTCGTCGGGTTCGCCACCGCCTGCCGGTCCGGGCTCCACCAGCCGGAAGCGCGGCCCGGCGGGGAAGAGGGAGTAGAACGTCTGGCAGCGCCGGAGCGCCTCGCGCAGGTCACGGCTGCCGTGGACGGCGACGTGCGCCATCATCGCGAAGGTGCCGACCTTGCTGGGCGCTCCTCCGAAACCGATCAGCTCGTCGTCGAGCGTGGCCCACAGCATCCTGACGAGCCGTCCGAACTCCTCGGCGGGCACGCGCGCGCGTGGCTCGTCGGCGAGGGTCGAGGGCAGTCCGGCACGGGCGAGCAGCGACGCCACGGCCACTCCTCGCCGCTCCGCGCCGAGGAGCACGGCCCGTACGTGGTGGGCACTGACCGAGTGCGTCGGCATGCGGGTGTCCCCCGTCCCGGCGGTGTCGGGCCCCGGGTTCGCCGGAGCTGGACACTTTCATCGAAGGATGTCCAAGTTCCGACACTCTACTGGGAACTGTAAGGCGGCCGAAGACGCCATCCTGTGAACGGGACACAGCTCACAGCCGTACCGTCGTGGCCGACACCTGTGCACCGAGGGAAGAGGGGCAGTACATGAGCGGAGTGGCACGTCGGACGGTCGTCGCGGCGGCGGGCAGCGCGGGCCTGGCGGCGGCGCTCGCCGCCTGCGGGGGCGGCACGGACGACAAGAACACGACACCGGACGGTGGCGGCGCCCTCGCCCGGACCGGGGACATCCCGGTGGGAGGCGGGAAGGTGCTCGCCGACAAGGGCGTGGTGATCACCCAGCCGAAGGCCGGCGAGTTCAAGGCCTTCTCCTCGAAGTGCACGCACGCCGGCTGCGCCGTGGGCAGCGTCCAGGACGGCGTCATCGTCTGCCCCTGCCACCAGAGCAAGTTCGACGCCTCGGACGGCAGCGTGAAGTCCGGCCCGGCGACCTCGTCCCTGCCGCCGACCCCGATCCAGGTCGTCGGCGAGGAGATCAGCTTCGGCTGACGGCCGCCGGACCTCAGCCTCCGGACACGGCGGCGGCGCTCGCGCTGCCGCCATGGCATCAGCCCCGGCGGCAGCGACCGCCGGGCGTCACCCCCTGGCTTCGCCGCCCGGCGCCCCTGAACTCCGGGGCGCCTTCCAGCAGGCCAGCACCTCGTCCGTCGTGGTGATCGTGGCGACGAGGGCGAGGGTGTGACGGATCATCGCGGGGGTGTAGTCGGCCGGCACCCCCGCGATGGCGTCCCCGGGCACGACGACCGTGTAGCCGAGGTTCACGGCGTCGAAGACCGCGTTGGGCACGGCCACGTTGGCGGAGACGCCGGTGACGATCAGCGTCCGGCAGCCCAGGTTGCGGAGCAGCGCGTCGACGTCGGTGCCGGCGAGCGGCGAGAGTCCGTGGAGGCGCCGGACCACGAGGTCCTCCTCGGCGACCTCGATCGGTGCGGCGATCCGCACCGCCGCACTGCCGCTGAGCTGCTGGACGGGGAGCCGGCCGGCGGCCCGGAACAGCCGGGCGTTGCTGTTGGCCCCCCGCCCGTCGGGGCGGCGCTCGGCGACGGCGTGCACGACCTGGACGTCCGCCCGGTGGGCGGCGGCGACCAGCCGGGCGACGTTGTCCAGCGCGCCCGATCCACGGGCGGCGGCGGCCAGTTCGGGCAGTGCGCCGTCCGGCCCCACGACTCCCTGCTGACATTCGACGGTGAGCAGGACGACGCCGCCGTCCGGACGGATCCGCTCCCCGAGCCGTTCTGTCGAACTCTGACCCATGGTCTCCCCTTGCACGCGTGCGGATGACCCTCCATGCTTTCTGACGTCTCATCAGAAATCCAGAAGGGTGCGGACGATGACCGTCGCACAGCGCCGTGGACGCCGGATCATGATGACCCCGGCCGAGCTCGACTCCTTCCTCGCCGAACAGCGCACCTGCCGGGTCGCGACGGTTTCCGCCGACGGTCGCCCGCACGTGAGCGCGCTCTGGTTCGCCTGGGACGGGACCTCTCTCTGGCTCTACTCGGTGACCCGCAGCCGCCGCTGGGCGGAACTGCGCGCCGACCCGAGGATCGCCGTGGTCGTGGACGACGGCGTGGAGTACGGCGACCTCCGCGGGGTGGAGCTCTCGGGCACGGCCGTCTTCGTCGGCGAGGCCCCGCGCACCGGCGAGCCGTGCCCCGAACTCGACGTCCCCGAGCAGCTCTTCGCCGCCAAGAACTTCGGCCTGGACACCATGCCCCACGACGGCCGCCACGCCTGGCTCCGGCTGACCCCCGACGCCATCGCCTCCTGGGACTTCCGCAAACTCGCCGGCCTCTGACCGCGGGGGAACCGCGGAAGGCCCTCCCCGCGGACGAGCCGGGCGGGGCTTTGCGGAAGGCCCTCCCCGCGGACGAGTTGGGCGGGGCTTTCCGGACAGGCCCCGGAGGGTGTCCTGTCGATCAGGCCGGCGCCTGATCGACATCGGCGGGACACCCCTCTAACTGCCGAGCGGTTCGGCCGCGGCACGCAGCGCCGCGACGACCGCCCGCACGGAGGGGCGGCGTCCGGCGTCGGCGCGCCAGGTGGCGTAGATGTGCCGCCGCACCTTCTGCCGTACGGGCACGAAGACGACCCCGTCGGGCACCGGGCGGCCGAGCCGGGGCGTGACGCACACCCCGAGTCCGGCCGCGACGAGGGCCAGCTGGGTGTGGTGCTCCCCGGCCAGGTGCCCGATGCGCGGCTCGATGCCCTGCGAGCGCAGCGTGAACATCAGCCAGTCGTGGCAGAACTCGCCCTCCGGCCAGGACACCCACTCCTCGTCGGCGAAGTCCTCCAGGTCCGCCGCCTCGCGGCCGGCCAGCCGGTGTCCGGCGGGCAGGGCGACGTCGGCCGAGTCGTCGAGGAGGTGGGCGCGCTCCAGGCCTCCGGGCACGGGGGCCCGCTTGTTGCTCCAGTCCAGGACGAGGGCGAGGTCCGCGTCTCCGCGCAGCACCGCGCGCACCCCCTGCTCGGGCTCCAGCTCGGTCGTGCGCACCCGGAGCTCGGGGTGCCCTTCGCGCAGGGCGGAGAGGGCGGCCGGGAACAGTCCCCGGGCCGCCGTCGGGAAGGCGGCGACCCGCACCTCGCCGACCACCTGGCCCCGCTGGGCCTCGATGTCGGCCTGGGCCGTCTGGACCTGGGACAGGATGCGGGCGGCGTGCTCGGCGAGCAGCAGCCCGGCGTCCGTGAGCCGTACGCCACGGCCGTTCTTGGCCAGCAGCTGCTGGCCGACCTCGCGCTCCAGCTTGGACAGCTGCTGCGAGACCGCGGAGGTCGTGACGTGCAGGCCGTCGGCCGCGCCGCTGACCGAACCGTGCCGGGCGACGGCGTCGAGGGTGCGCAGGCGCTCCAGGTTCAACATGTAAGCGATACTAAGGGAAGGGGTCGAGGAAATCTCGCTTGTCCTAAGACGTGGAGCCGGTCACCCTGAGTGCATGAGCCCCGCAGCCCCGCCCTCCGCCCGCCCCTCACGTCTGCTCGACTGGCGCGTCCGCTTCGGCGCGCTCGCACTGATCTGGGGCTTCAGCTTCCTCTTCATCAAGGTCGGCACGGAGGGCTTCGCACCGTTCCAGGTCACCTTCGGCCGACTCCTGTTCGGCACGGTGGTCCTCGCCGTCGCCCTCGTCGTGAAGCGCGACCGCCTGCCGCGCGGTGCCCGCGTCTGGGGTCACCTCGCGGTCGCGGCCCTCCTCCTCAACGCGCTGCCGTTCTCCCTCTTCGCGTACGCGGAACTGACGATCCCCTCGACCCTCGCGGGCATCTGCAACGCGACGACACCCCTCTGGGGCATGCTGCTCTCCCTCGTCGCCCTCTCCGAGGACCGCCCGACCAGGGTCCGCGCGGCCGGCCTGGGCATCGGCTTCATGGGAGTGCTCACGGTCCTCGGCGCCTGGCAGGGCTTCTCCGGCCTGGACGTCACCGGCACCGCCCTCGCCCTCCTCGCCTCCTTCAGCTACGCCGTCGGCTGGATCTACGTCCGCCGCACCCTCGCCGGCACCGGCGTCTCCCACCTGTCCCTCGCCACCTCCCAGGTCGGCCTCGCCACCCTTCAACTGGCGGTCGTCACACCCCTGTTCACCTCCCTCCCGACCTCGGTCGAGCCCCTCCCCCTCCTCGCCGTGATCGCCCTCGGCGCGCTCGGCACGGGCTACGCGATGCTGCTCCAGTACGGCGTCGTCGCCGAGGTCGGCCCCACGACCGCCTCCATGGTCACGTACTTCATCCCCGTCATCGCCGCCACCGCCGGCGTCACCCTCCTCGACGAACACCTCACCTGGAACACCCCTCTCGGCGCCCTCATCGTCCTCGCCGGCGCCGCCCTCACCCAAGCCCCCACCCGTCCCCGCCCCCGCCCCACCCCCGTCGCCACCCCCACCCCCGTCGCCGGCAACCGCTCCCCCGGAGCAGAGCCCACCCCCGTACCCGCCCGCCCCGTGGTGGGCAGTCGTTCCGCCGGAGCGGACCAGGTGGCCACGACGGACGGCGCCCCCTGTCGGGCCTAGGCTTCCGCGCCCGAATCCGCCCCCGGTGCCGGGCGCACCACCGGCGCGGGCCCAGGCACCGGACGTCCCTCCGGGCCGAACGACCGCTGGAAAGTGAAGGCGTCCGGCACCGAGCCGCGGTCGCGGAGTCGCTCCAGCCTGGAAACCCCCTCCCGCCATGTGGGTATCACCCCCTCGGCAACCCACCAGATCACGTGATTCGGATGCCCCGTCCTCTCGAACCAGTCGTGGCGCCGGCTCAGCGCCGCACGGTGCGACCCGGCGTACACGGCGTCGAAGGCGAGGCTCAGGTCGGTCCAGAGCGACAGGGTCGCCGCCAGGGCGGTGGTTTCCACGGTCCGGCCCTTGCCGTACCACGTCGGTACGGCGAACTCTCCCCACGCCCCCCAGTCCGCCTCGAAGAGCATGCCCCGGTCACCGCCTGCCGCTTCGGCACGTGCGACGTACCCGGGATGCTGACCGATCTCTCGGTAGACGGCCCCGCCGATGTCGTAGAACTCGCGGGTGGCAGGTGCGGGATCGGCGAGAGGTGATTTCAGGACGCCGAATGTGTACAGAGCAAGATGGGGCATGCGTCTCTCCCTGGTCGGGGGTGCCGGGTACGAACCCGGTTCGGTGGCTTACGCGGTGGAGGCCGGGATCCGCACGGCATGACCGGCTCGTCCCGTCGCGAGCGGCTCGGCCTGAAGGAACTCCCGTGCGACCGTGGGCGCTCGCCGAAGACCAGGTGAAGGTAGCCGCCTCCGCGGCCCCTGTCGAAGTTGCGTTTTCCCTGCCCGGGTGGCCTCCCGCACCGGGCCCGGGTGACCTCCCGCACCGGTCGTCGCGGGGACCGGGGCCCAGGGCACCGCCCCATGCCCCCTCACCCGTAACTCCGCGCCGGCACCCCCCGTGACCCCCTGGCCAGCGCGTCCGCCAACCCCTCCACGTCCGACGCCGCGAGCCCGGACACCGTCACCCGCACCGCCGGCCCCGCGTTCATCCGGAACCGCGCGCCCGGTGCGACGGCCCAGCCGTCGGCGAGGAGCCGTGCCACGGCGCCGGTCTCGTCGGCGACGGGAACCCAGACGTTCATGCCGCTGCGGCCGTGGGCGGTGACGCCGCGCCGGGCGAGGGCGCGGACGAGGGCGTCGCGGCGCTTGCCGTAGGAGCGGGCGACGACGTCGGGATCGACGGCGGAGCCGGCCCAGAGACGGGCGACGGTGCGTTGGAGGAGGCGGCTGACCCAGCCGGGGCCGAGCTGCTGGCGGCCGAGCACCCGGTCGACGGTCTCGGCGTCGCCGGTGAAGGCGGCGATGCGGAGGTCGGGGCCGTAGGCCTTGGCGACGGAGCGGACGAGGACCCAGTGGTCGGTGACGCCGGCGAGCGGGTGGAGCGGCTGGGCGACGATACCGTGCCCGTGGTCGTCCTCGACGAGGAGGACGTCGGGGTGCGCGGCGAGGACGCGGCGCAGGGCCCGTGCCCGGTCCGCCGTGACGCACGCGCCGGTGGGGTTCTGCGCCCGGTCGGTGACGATCACGGCGCGCGCCCCGTCCTGCCGGATGGCGCGTTCGACCTCGTCGGGCAGCGGTCCGTCGTCGTCGACGGCGACCGGCACCGGGCGCAGTCCGAGCGCGGGCACCAGGTCGAGGAGGCTGCCCCAGCCGGGGTCCTCGACGGCGACGGCGTCGCCCGGTCTGAGGCGGGCGGCGAGGACGCGTTCGACGGCGTCGAGGGAGCCCGAGGCGACGCCGACGGGGCCGTCGGGAACGCCGTCCGCGTCGAAGGCGGCGCGGGCGAGCCGCCCGAACTCCTCGTCGACCGGGGCCTCTCCGTACAGCCCGGGGTGTTCGGCGTATCCCCGCGCGACCTCTGCGAACGCCTCGCCGAGCGGTGGCAGCAGGGCGGGGTCGGGGCTGCCGTTGCTCACGTCCCGCACCCCGGCGGGCGCGTCCACCCGGATCGAACCGCGCGCGGTCGTGGCGGGCCGCGGCCGCACCCGGCTGCCTCGACGGCCGTCCGTCTCGATGACGCCGCGCTCGCGCAGGGTGCGGTAGGCGGCGGCGACCGTGTTCGGGTTCACCCCGAGCGTCTGTGCCAACTCCCGCATGGGCGGCAGGAGATGGCCGGGTTCCAGCGCACCCGTGCCGACCCCCCGCTCGACGCTGGCGGCGATGTCCGATGCGCGACTACCTTCGATCCGATAATCTCCTAGCACAAAAGAGATTATGCACTAGTGCAATGGAGTACGCAATGACCGCCGCCGACACCTACGCGCCGACCGACCGGACCGTGCCCACCCGCTCCCGGGAGCGGGCCTCGTACGACAAGGCCCTGGTCCACTCGATACTCGACGAGGCGTACGTCTGCCACCTCGGCTTCGTCCGCGACGGCGCCCCGGTCGTCCTCCCGACGCTCTACGGCAGGGTCGGCGACCGGCTCTACGTCCACGGCTCCACCGGCTCGCGCCCGCTGCGCGCCGCGGGCGACGGCGTGAAGGCCCCCGGCCTGCCCGTCTGCCTCACCGTGACCCACGTCGACGGCCTGGTCCTCGCCCGCTCCGCGTTCCACCACTCCCTCAACTACCGCTCCGTCGTCGTGCACGGGACCGCCCACCAGGTGACGGACCCGGAGGAGCTGCGCACCGCCCTCGACGCCCTCGTCGACCACGTCGTCCCGGGCCGCTCCGCCGATGCGCGCCCGGGGAACGCCAAGGAGCTCGCCGCCACCGCCGTCGTCCGGCTCGACCTGGACGAGGTCTCGGCGAAGGTCCGCACCGGCGGCCCCAACGACGACCCGGAGGACCTCGCCCTGCCGTACTGGTCCGGCGTGGTCCCCGTACGGACCGCCCACGGCACGCCGGTCCCCTCCGACGACCTCGACCCGGCCGTCCCCCTGCCCGACTACCTCGCCGCGCTCTGAGGACGGGGACCGACGATGCTGATCCATCCCTGGGACGCCGCCCGCGACGAGGGCGAGTGGCGCGCGTGGCTCTCCCGCCACGACTTCGGCCAGCTCGCCGTCAACGGCCTGCCCGGCGACCCGCCCTGGGTCCAGCCGATGCACTTCCGGTACGACTCCGAGCCCGGCCCGTACGGTCGCGTGCTGGCGCATCTCGCCCGCCCGAACCCCCTGTGGCGCGCCCTCGGGGCGAACCCGGCGGTGCTGCTGAGCGTGGTCGACGACTACGTCTTCGTACCGGGTCCGTGGACGGCCCCCGAGGGCGCGCCGAGCGAGCACGGCACCCCCACCTCGTACTACGCGGCCGTCCAGCTGCGCTGCACCGCGCGCGTGGTCGACGACCCGGCGGAGAAGGCCGCGCTCCTGAACCGTCAGGTCGCGCACTTCCAGCCGGACGGTGGCACCGCGCCCGTCGCCCCGGGCGAGGCGCCGTTCGGCCGCATGCTCCCGGGAATCCGGGTGCTGGACCTGGCGGTCACCGAGGTGCGGGCCAAGTTCAAGTACGCGGGCAACAAGCCGCGGGACGTCCAGGACCGCGTCGCCGACCGTCTCGCCGAGCGCGCCGGCCCCGACGACCACGCCGCCCGTTCCCACCAGCTCCGCCGCCGCGCCACCGACTGACACCGACCGGACCGCCCGCGCCACCGGCTGACACCGACCGGACCGCCGCGCCCGACCGGACCGTGACGACCCGGCCGCGCCGCCCGTCCCCACCCGCACGGGCGGCACCCAGCCACCCCATGGACACCCACCCGGACCGGGGCGCGGGCCACCAGGCCCGCGCCCCGTCGTCGTACGCGCACCCGCACGCGTACCCCGGGCTAGACCGCGACGGCGGCCTCCCTCTTCCGTTCCGCGACGGCCGTCCGGGCCTCCGCGAACGCGAGACCGGTGACGGCGGCGAGCAGCAGCAGCGTCCCGAGGACGATCGCGGCGGTGAGCTCCTCACCGAGCAGCGAGACGGCGATCAGGGCCGCGCTCACCGGCTCCAGGAGCATGATCACGGAGACGGTGGCGGCCCGGACGACGGCCGCCCCGGCGAAGTACAGCGCGTACGCGAGCGCCGTGGGCACCGCCGCCACGTAGACCAGCAGCAGCACCACGCTCACGGGCGCGTCCGTGTGCGGTACGAGTCCCTCGGCGAGCGCCGCCGGGAGCAGGCCGACGGCCCCGATCGCGAAGGCCCAGGTGGTGGTCGCCGGCGCGTCCGTACCGCTGCCGTCCCTGCCGAGCCACCGGGTGAGCAGGGTGATCGCCGCGTAGCCGGCCGCCGAGACGACCGCGAGGACGACGCCCACCGGCCTGACCTCCGCCGCGCCACCGCCGAGCACGAGCACGGCGAGTCCGGCCAGCGCGCCGGCGACGGCGGCGAACCCGCCGCGGCCGAGGCGTTCCCCCATGGTGAGGCGGGCGCCGATCGCGATGAGGACGGGACCCGCGCCGAGGGTGACGACCGTGCCCACCGCGAGACCGGTGGCCTGGACGGCGGCGAAGTACGCGCTCTGGAAGACGGTGAGTCCGATGCCCGTGCCGAGAACGCGGGCCGTGCGCCGCCCGCGCGACTCGCCGGCGGTGCGGGACGCGGCCCGTCGCGGTCGCAGCGCGAGCGCGCCCAGCAGCAGGACGAGGCCTCCGACGCAGCGCCAGAACGAGAGGGCCAGCGGGCCCATGTCACTGACCCGGAAGATCAGCGAGGCCGCGGCACCGGCCGTGCCCCAGGCGATCCCGGCGACGATCAGATAGAGCAGGCTCCGCCCGACGGACAGGGCGGATTCCGAGGAGTTCGACACGTGACTTCTCCGTGGAAGACAGGAGGGAAAGGTGGTCGCTGGAGTCCGCGCGCGGGCAGCGACGAACCGCTCGGGGGCGAGGAACGGCCGGCCGAGCCCGGTCTTCGTCGAGGAGTGTCTCCGCGCGCGCTAGGCGGCGGGAGGCGGAAGCACGGTCGAATGCATGGCCGACACCCTAGGGGGCGGTCCGGCCGGCCGACAACTCCGATCCGACGCCGTCACCGGCACCGGCGGCGTCCGCCGTCCCGGCCCCGTCCCCGCCTGCCTCGGCGACGGCCCCCGGCGCGGTCCCGGAGCCCGCCACCGGCGCGGACGCGGGCGCCTTCGGCGTCGACGACTGGGCGATGAAGGCACCGACGAGAACCACCGCACCGCCGATGATCTGCGGGGCCTCCAGGTGCTCGCCGAGCAGGACCCAGGCCAGGACCGTCGCGATGACGGCCTCCAGGCAGGCCACGACGCCCGCCACCTGCGGGGACAGCCGACGCACCGAGATGACGCCGGTGACGTACGCGAGGACCGTGGCGATCAGCACGATCCAGCCCAGCAGCAGCCACGCGGGCACGCTGCTGCCGTCCATGTCGGCGTGGCCGCCGAGGAGCGCCCAGTCCATGCCCCACGGGCGCGCCACGACCGTGAGGACGAGCGCACCGATGAGCAGGCCGTACGCGATGACGCCGAGCGGATCGGCCTGCCCGGCCTCGTCGGAGCCCTGGTCGGAGAGGACGAAGTAGCCGACCTGGCAGCAGGCGGCGGCGAGCGCCAGGAGCAGGCCGAGGAGGTCGAAGCTCAGCCCGGACCAGATCTGGACGACGCACGCCAGACCGCCGGCGGCGAGGACCACGCCGAGGGCGGCGGCGCGGGTCACCGGGCGGCGCTGGACGAACCGGACCCACCCCAGGACGAGCGCGGGGGCGAGGTACTCGATGAGCAGAGCGACCCCGACCGGGATCCGGGAGATCGAGGCGAAGTAGAAGGCCTGGACACCGGCGACGGCGAGCAGGCCGAAGCCCACGAGGAGGGCGGGTTTGCGGCGCAGCAGGTCCCGGTGGCGCCAGGCCACGGGCAGCATGACCAGCGCGGCGCCCGTCACCCGGAGCCACACCACATGGAGCGGGTCGAGTCCCGCCTCGATGAGCGGCTTCGCCGCCACACCTGAACCACCGAATGCGAAGGCAGAGGCCAGGGCGAGTCCCAGGCCTGCGCTTCTCCCCTGAGACGCGTGCATCCGGCCATGATGAC
Source organism: Streptomyces sp. NPDC043176 (assembly GCF_056436715.1). Taxonomy (NCBI): domain Bacteria; kingdom Bacillati; phylum Actinomycetota; class Actinomycetes; order Kitasatosporales; family Streptomycetaceae; genus Streptomyces; species Streptomyces sp. NPDC043176. The sequence continues at coordinate 4,894 of NZ_JBWKCA010000002.1, read as the reverse complement.
AGGACGGCGTCAGGTGCGTAACCCCCGTTACACCTGTTGAGACAGCTCCTCGCCGCGCGTGTCGGCACGGACGTCCGCACCGCCGAGCACGAGGGCGTCCGCAGAGGCGCCACCACGGGCGTCGACGCGGGTCCCGACACGACTCCCGGCACTGACGTCGACACGAACCTCGGCGCCGACATCGCCACGGCCCTCGGCGCCGACGTCGACAGGGATCTTGGTACGGCCGTCGATCCCGGCGACCAGGGCGACCGGGTCCACGCCCGCGTGGCGCAGCACCTCGACGGCACGGCATTCCGGGTCGGCGGCCATCACGACGAGCAGGTCGAGACCGCGGACGCGGTCCTCGCCGCGCCCCGCGGCCCGCCGGAAGGCTCCCTCCAGGGCGACGGCCGCCGCGGGCGACCAGCCGGAGGCCCGGGCCCCCTGCGGTGCGGCGCCTCGGACGGCGGGGAGCAGGCGCCCGGCGGCGGAGTCCTCGACCGTGCGCTGCCAGCGCAGGCCGTAGCCGATGGACCGCTGGGCCAGGTAGCCGAGGACCCGGGCGAGCCGGCGGCCGTCGTCGAACGCGGCGGCGGTCTCGGGGTCCGACTCGACGAGCGCGTGCAGGAGGTGCGCGGTGTCGATCTGGCGGTCACCGCCCCGGAGCGCCCTGCGGCGCGCGCCCGTCACGACCGTCTCCAGCGACGGCGCCAGGAAGGACGCGAGCTCCGCGCGCAGGGCGACGGGCTGCCGGACGGGCGGAGGGAGCGGGACGGGATGGTGCACCCTCCCACCTCATCAGGCGGAAGCGGCCGGGGCATCACCGGGGAGAAGCATGTCCGCATCCCACCGGAGTTGGGCACGGGTGCGCGGTTCCTCCTCCTTGCGGATGAGATCGCGCCCGTCGCCTCCGAGGGGCGCGCGCCGCCTTGCCTCACGCCCCTGTCGCAACCACGGATCCCGCCCCGCACGTCTTCCGGTCGTGTTCTGGATGGTGGCTCTGCTCGCGATCGACGGGCGGCAGTACGTGTACCGGGTGTACGCACCCCGGGAAGCACTGCCGGCCGATCTCTTCTGGGCCGCTTTCCACTGCCACGAGGAGGACGGGGCGCCCCGCGCGTCCGACAGCTTCGACGCCTCGGAGATCTGGTGGATCGGCGACGGGGCGGGCCCGGCCGCCGTGGAACTGACGGTTCATCAGTATTGAATGTTCACGGCCGCCCCGCTACGTTCCGCGACACCGGAACCCAGTTGGCGCGCGTGAAGGGGTGGTCTCATGGCCGAAGTCAGCGCGGAGGCACGGATCGAGGCGCCGACGGGGAAGGTCTGGGCGCAGCTCACCGACTTCGCCTCGTACGGCGAATGGAACGCCACCCACACCAACTTCCCGAACGGCGGCCCCGCCTCCCTGGAGGCGGGTGCCACCTTCACCGAGAACATGAAGCTCATGGGCTTCCCGGCCGAGGTGCTCTGGACGGTCGAGGAGCTGGAGTCCGAGCGGGCCTTCGCCATCAAGGGCAAGGGCCCGATGGGCGTCATCGTCTCCACCCGCTACTCGCTGGCGGCCGACGGCGACGCGACGACCGTGCGGATCGACGGGGAGTTCACCGGTGCGGCGGTCTCCCTCATGGCGGGCAAGCTGAGGGACTCGGCGACGGCGGCGCTGACCGAGTCCCTGCGCAAGCTGTCGGGCCTCGTCGTCTGACCCGCACGACCGGAAGGGCCCCGCGGCACACCGCCGCGGGGCCCTCCTCATGCCCATCCGTTCCGTTTCCGTACACGCGCACCCACACGCACGCGCGCGTACGGGTACGGGTACGGGTACGGGTCAGTCTTCGTCGGCCAGGATCAGGTACAGCTTCTTGCGGGCCTCGTTGATCACGCCGACCGCCTTCTGACGCTGCTCGGGAGTGCCGGTCTTCCAGACCTGCCCGAACGCCTCCATCAGGCCGAAGCCGGCCTGGCGGATCTCGTTCACGGCCTCCCAGTCGACCCCGCGACCCGCCTCCTCCCACGGAGCCTCCGGGCCTTCCTCGGCCTCGGCGCGCCCCGCGTCGGTCAGCGTGAACAGCTTCTTGCCGCCCTCGCTCGCACTGCTGATCAGCCCCTCGTCCTCCAGCATCTGGAGGGTCGGGTAGACCGAGCCGGGGCTGGGCTTCCAGGCCCCGTCACTGCGCTCGCCGATCTCGCGGATCATCTCGTACCCGTGCATCGGCCGGTCCTTCAGCAGCGCCAGGATCGAGGCCCGCACGTCACCGCGCCGCGCCCTTCCCCTGCCTCCACCGCGCCCCCGCCCGAAGCCGGGCCCGAAGGGACCGCCTCCGAAGCCGGGCCCGAAGGGGCCGAACGCGGCCCGCCGCCCTTCGAAGTCCCCCCGGAACGCGGGCCCGCAACCCCCACGCCCGGCCCCGTGTCCGTTTCCGTACTCGTGTCCATGTGAACGCATCGCAACGCTCCTTCCATCGGATTCATCGTCGAACTGTCGCGATGCTTCAACGATATATCGGAACTGTTCGGTGAGCAACAGCCACACAGTCGGACGAGACCGCAGCGCCGCGGTCGGATCAGGCGGCAGCACCCTGGTCGACTCAGGCAGCAGCACCTTGCGAGTCGCCGGCCGAGCCGGCCCGCGCCGGAAATGGCGCCAGGTGGCACCACATGACGCCACCCAGTGCCACCTGACACCACCCCAGCCCGCATGGCGCCATGGACAAACACACCACTGGCGACGGATTCCAGCAGGTCAGAGCCACACCATGGAACCAGCGCCACGAAGTGGCCGCTCTACACTTGCGCATGGCGCCATTATGGTGCCATCATGGCGTCATGGACCTCACCCCGTATGTCGACACCCTCCGCCGCGAACTCGCGGTGGCCGCCGAAGCCGGCGGCGAGGAGGCCCGCGAGCTGGCCGACAGGCTGACCGCTCCCCTGGAGTCGGCGGCCCGGCTGACCATGCTCAACGTGCTGTCCGCGGCGACGGACGAGATCACTCGCGAGCTCGCCCCCGGATCCGTCGACGTACGGCTGCGAGGCCTCGACCCCGACTTCGTCGTGACGCCGCCGCCCAGCGGCACCACCACCCCCGCCGAACCCGCCGCTTCCGTCGAACCGCTCCCCGCCCCGGCACCCGCCGAAGGCGACGAGGGCGGCACGGCCCGCGTGAACCTGCGCCTGCCGGCCCACCTCAAGGCCCGCGCCGAGGAGGCCGCGGCCCGCGAAGGCCTGTCGGTCAACGCGTGGCTGGTCCGCGCCGTGTCGGCGGCGGTCGACGGCGGCACCCGGCCGCGTACGGCGGAGAAGGCCAAGACCGTCGGACAGACCTTCACCGGATGGGTGCGCTAGGGCCTGGCGATCAGCCCGGCCTGATCGGCAAGACGACTCCCAGGGAGCGACAGGCCCCCTGCCCACCGGCCCGCACCACCTCACCCACACCACGTCCCACCAGCGGGGACGATCCGAAGACCCAAGAGGACGGGACAGCCATGCCTTCTTTCGACACTCCCGCACCGATCTCGGCCACGGCGCGCGTGGATGCCGGCTCCATCCAGTTCACCGCGGGCGACCGCCCCGACACCGTCGTCGAGGTGCGGCCCCGCGACCCGAAGAAGGACCAGGACGTCCGCACGGCGGACCAGACCGAGGTCTCGTACGCGAACGGCGCCCTGACCATCAAGACGCCCAAGCAGCGCTACCTCGTCGGGCGCACCGGCACCGTCGACGTGACCGTCGAACTGCCCACGGGCTCGAACGTCGACCTGACCGGCGCCTGGGCCCAGGTGCTCGGCGAGGGCCGGCTCGGTGAGGTGCGGGTGAAGACCTCGGCCGGTGACGTCCGCCTCGACACCACGGGCCCGCTGCACCTGACGGCGGCACACGGTTCGATCACCGTGGACCGGGTCGAGGGCAAGGCCGAGATCACCACCAGCTCCGGCAGCCTGCGCGTCGGCCTCGTCGACGGCCCCGCCGTCCTGAAGAACTCGCACGGCACCACGACCGTCGGCACCGCGACCGGCGACCTGCGGGTGAGCGGCGCCAACGGCGACATCGACATCGCACGTGCCGGGGGCTCGGTCGTCGCCACCACCGCGCACGGCACCCTGCGCGTGGGCGAGGTCGCTCGCGGTACCGTGCAGCTGGAGACCGCCTACGGCGCCATCGAGGTCGGCATCCGCGAGGGCACCGCCGCCTGGCTCGACGTCAACTCCAGCTCCGGCCAGGTGCGCAACTCCCTCACCGCGTCCGAGAGCCCGGCGGAGACCGAGGACACCGTCGAGGTCCGTGCCCGTACCCGCCACGGCAACATCGACATCCGCCGCGCCCGCGGCTGACCGCGGCCCCCACCACCCCCACACGCGCCACCCCGCCGCCCCCGCACCCGCCGACCCGCGGCGGACCCCAGCCCCGCCCCACCCCTTCGCCCCTCGAAACAGGAGGGCTCCATGCCTTCGTCTGTCATGTCCACGTCCAAAAACGCGGACAGCTCCCCGTCGCACCCCGCCATCTCCGCCGTCGGTCTGCGCAAGTCCTACGGCGAGAAGACCGTCCTCGACGGGATCGACCTGACCGTCCCCGAGGGCACCGTCTTCGCCCTGCTCGGGCCGAACGGCGCCGGCAAGACCACCGCCGTCAAGATCCTCTCCACCCTCGTCGCCCCCGACGGCGGCCGGGCACGAATCGCCGGCCACGACCTCACCACCGACCCCCACAAGGTCCGCGCCGCCATCGGCGTCACCGGCCAGTTCTCCGCCGTCGACGGCCTGATCACCGGCGAGGAGAACATGCTCCTCATGGCCGACCTGCACCACCTCCCCCGACAGGAAGGACGCCGCGTCACCACCGAACTCCTGGCACGCTTCGACCTCACCGACGCCGCCAGGAAACCCGCCTCCACCTACTCCGGCGGCATGAA